>JBOHYV010000296.1:0-3891 GCA_050738135.1 Rhodanobacteraceae bacterium
GCGACCCCCTTCGTTCCGAAGGGGGTGAGCGCTTCTGCACGCACCGCCGAAGGGAGAGAGGAGCAGCGCGAGTACTCCGCGGCTCATCGCATGAGTGGCGGTCGTCGACCGGGTATTCACGCTACCCGCCCGCCGCGTCGATCGCCTCGCGCAACGTCTCCACACCAATGATCTCGAGCTCGCCGACGCGCTGCGATTGCTTCGGCGCATTCGCCTTCGGCACGATCGCGCGCCGGAAGCCGTGGTGCGCGGCTTCCTTCAAGCGTTCCTCGCCGTTCGGGACCGGACGCACCTCGCCGGACAAACCCGCTTCGCCGAACGCCACCGTTTTTTCCGGCAATGCGTGGTCGCGAAAACTCGAAAGCACCGCCAGCAACACCGGCAGGTCGGCCGCGGTTTCCTGCACGCGAATGCCGCCGACCACGTTGACGAACACATCCTGATCGAACACCGCTGCGCCGCCATGGCGGTGCAGCACCGCCAGCAGCATCGCGAGACGATTTTGTTCCAGGCCCAGTGCCACCCTGCGCGGATTGCCGAGGCTGGACTGATCGACCAGGGCCTGCACTTCCACCAGCAACGGACGCGTGCCTTCGCGGGTCACCATCACCGCGCTGCCCGGCGTCGCGCCCTGGTGCCCGGTCAGGAAAATGGATGAGGGATTCGGCACTTCGCGCAGACCCTTGTCGCCCATCGCGAACACGCCGAGTTCGTTGACCGCTCCGAAGCGGTTCTTGAACGCGCGCAGCACCCGGAAGCGCGAGCCGGACTCGCCCTCGAAATACAGCACCGCATCGACCATGTGTTCCAGCACGCGCGGGCCCGCGATGCCGCCTTCCTTGGTCACGTGGCCCACGAGAAACACCGACGTGCCGGTCTGCTTGGCGAAGCGCACCAGCCGCGCGGCGGATTCGCGCACCTGCGACACCGAACCCGGTGCGGCCGGCAGCGTTTCGGTCCAGATGGTCTGGATGGAGTCGACCACGAGTACCCGCGGCTTTTCCACCGCCGCGTGTTCGAGGATCCGTTCGACGCAGGTTTCCGCCAGCGCCCGCAGCGGCGCGAGTTCCAGGCCGAGCCGATGCCCGCGCGCGGCGATCTGCGCCAGCGACTCCTCGCCCGTGACGTACAAACCGGACAACCGTTCGCCGAGCGCGGCGAGCGTCTGCAGCAACAACGTCGATTTGCCGATGCCGGGATCGCCGCCCACCAGCACCACCGATCCTTCCACCAGCCCGCCGCCCAACACGCGATCGAGTTCGCCGATGCGGATCAGATGTCGCGCTTCGATCTCACCGGCGACGCCCGCCAGCGGCTGCACCTTCGCGGCTTCCGCGCCGGCATAACCGACCCGACGACCCGCGTGCGCGGCCTCCTTCGCGGGTTCCACCACGAATGCGCTCAGCGTGTTCCACGCCCCGCACGCTTCGCACTGACCCTGCCACTTCGGATACTCGGCGCCGCAATCGCTGCAGACATACGCGGTCTTCGCTTTGGCCATCACGTGTCATCCTCAGCAAACAATACCCGCCGGGTGACGCCACAAGTGAGTTCGTAGGCGATGGTGCCGGCGTGTTGCGCGATCACCTCGACCGGCAGTTGCGGCCCCCACAGCGTAACCACATCGCCAACCCGGGCGTTCGGCGCCTGACGCAAATCGAGCGTGAGCAAGTCCATCGACACGCGGCCAACTACCGCGGCGGGCAGGTCGCCCACCCGCACCGGCGTGCCGGATTTCGCGCTGCGCGGATAGCCATCGCCGTAACCGATCGCGGCGACGCCGACGTCCATGTCCCCGGGGCATTCCCACGTCGCGCCATAGCCGATGCGCTCGCCGCGTGCGATGCGATTGATGGCGACCAGCCGTGTGGCCAGGGTCATGGCGGGCGCGAAACCGACGTCGGCGCCGGTCTTGCCTTGCACCACCGACAGCCCGTACAGCAAACCGCCCGTGCGGACCCAATACTTGGCCGAGGGCGTGCGGTCCTGCACGCCCCCGGCGTCGCGGGTCCGGTACACGCCCGGACCGGCTCCCGCCGTATCCCCCAAACCGACGGGCGATACGCGCGCACTCCATCCATCGATTGCTGCATCCGTCTGCCTGTCGGCAGACGGATGCAGGCCGCGCGCCCGCGGCCAACCGAGCAGGCCCGCGGAATTGGCCAACGCACGTTCGTCCGGCAAGTTTGTCGTCGCATCGAGAAAACGCTGCGTCTGGCGGGCAGTGAGGTCGTTGTCGAATTCATCCGACGACGCGAAATGCGTCATCAGCACGATCGCGGGATCGACTGTCGTCAGCGCGCGCAGGCGACCGTGCAATTCGGCCGCGCGCTCGGGCGGAAAACCCAAGCGGTGCATCCCGGTGTCGAGGTTCAACCAGACTTTCAGCGGATCGCCGCCGCGTTCGGCTTCCAGCATCGCAAGCTGTGATTCGTGATGGATCACGGCTTCCAGTTGCAGCCGCCGCATCTCGGCGAGATCACTCGCAGAATCCGGGCCGGACAACACCACGATGCGCTGGCGGTGCCCGGCCGCGCGCAGGCGCAGGCCGTCGGCGATCGAGGCCACGCCGAATGCGTCGGCATCGGCCAATGCACGCGCGCAACGTTCCAGGCCGTGGCCGTAGGCGTCGGCCTTGACCACCGCCATCACCTTGGCGCCGCCGGCGAGCGTGCGCACCCGCGCCAGGTTGTGGCGCAACGCGTCGAGGTGGATCGTGGCGGTGGCGGAGCGGCTCATGGAAAAACCGGGGTCAGAGTCGACTTTCGGTGGATGACCCGCGGCCGATGTAGCGTGGATCGAAAGTCGACTCTGACCCCGGTTTTCTCACTCCATGCTCCCGACGTAAGCCTCGGGAGCGTAATTCTCGAACTTGGTGTACTGGCCCAGGAAGGTCAGCTTGATGGTGTCGATCGGACCGTTGCGCTGCTTGCCGATGATGATCTCGGCGATGCCCTTGTGGCTGGATTCCTTGTTGTAGACTTCGTCGCGGTAGATGAACACGATCAGGTCGGCATCCTGCTCGATCGCGCCGGATTCGCGCAGGTCGCTCATCACCGGGCGCTTGTCGTTGCGCTGTTCCAGCGCGCGATTCAACTGCGACAATGCGACCACCGGCACATCCAGTTCCTTGGCCATGGCCTTCAGGTTGCGCGAGATTTCCGAGATTTCCGTCGCGCGGTTTTCCTTGTTGCCAGGCACCTGCATCAACTGCAGGTAATCGATCACGACCATGCCCAAGCCGTGCTCGCGCATCATGCGGCGCGCGCGCGAACGCAGTTCGCCGGGCGACAGTGCGGGCGTGTCGTCGATGAAGATCTTCGATTCCGACAGCAGGGATGCGGCCTGGCTGACCCGCGGCCATTCCTCTTCGGCGAGTTCGCCCGAACGCAAATCCTTCTGGTTGATCCGCCCCATCGAGGAGATCAAACGAAACGCCAGTTGCGACGCCGACATTTCCATCGAGAACACCAGCACCGGTTGCTTGGCGCGCATCGCGACGGCTTCGGTGACATTGAGCGCGAATGCGGTCTTGCCCATCGACGGGCGCCCGGCCACGATCACCAGGTCCTGCCGTTGCAGGCCCGAGGTCAGGTCGTCCAGATCCTTGAAACCGGTGGTGAGGCCCGCCAATTGACCGCGGTTTGCGTAGCGTTCCGCCAGCAGTTCCACGGCTTCCTTCACCGACTGCCGAACCGGCACCACCTGCTTGCGCCCGCGCGCGCCGGCCTCGGCGATCTTGAACACGCGCTGCTCGGCCGCCTCCAGGATTTCCGGCGTGTTGCGACCTTCGGGATTGAAACCGTCACCGGCGATCCGGGTGCCCGCTTCGATCAGACTGCGCAATACCGACTTGTCGCGGACGATGTCGGCGTAGGCCTTGATGTTGGC
>JBOHYV010000297.1:0-3891 GCA_050738135.1 Rhodanobacteraceae bacterium
TGCCCGCGGACCTCGTCAGCAACCGCACGCGGCTCAACCGTGGAATGGCGCTGGCGCGCCTCGGTTCAGCCCAGGCTGCAGGCGGCGACCACACTGCAGCCACCAAGAGCTTCGACGCCGCCAAGGCAAGCTTCGAAAACCTTCGCGAGGCCGGCGACCATTCCGAAGCGGTCACCTACGGTTTGGCCCTGACCTTGGTCAACGAAGGCGAGAACGCCGTTTCCAGCGACACCAAGCCGTCCGACCAGGCCGCAGCCTTGCTGCGGCCACTTGCGACCGGCGCCAAACCCCCGCGCCGCGTTCGGCAACTCTATGCTGAAGACATGTTCCAACTCTGTCTTGCGCAGACAGGGGTGTCCCCACAAAAGGGCATCCCTTATTGCGACCAGGCCGCCAGCATTGCTGCCGGCCTCGGCGCACTCGAACTCTCCGACCTCGACGCCGCCGACCTGTGGGTCGGGGCAACCGCGGTGAAGTCATATTCGCTTATGCAGTTGGGCCACCTTTCCGAAGCGCAGCCGCTCGCGGCGCAGAGTTTCGCGCTGACCACGAAGATCCTGGATCGGCGCCCCGACGATTTGCAGGCACTCAACAGCCGCTCCAGGGACGCCGGCTACCTGCTGGCCCAGCTCGCCCGCCGCCACCACGATGCCGCGGCGGCGGTGGACTACGCCCAAAAGGCCGTGCAGGCCGCCACGGAGCGGGTGCGGTTCGACCCGTCCAACCTGGGCGCATGGGTCGACTGGGCAGGCATGTTGGACGCGACCGCGACGATCGAGCTCGACGGTGGCAAACTCGCGGATGCGATCGCAACATACCGCACGGCGCTGGCCTTGACCAAGGACCCGCGCAGCCCCAAGGGGCTGGGCAAGGCCTTGTTCATCTATTGGCAACATTTTGCCGTCGCCCTGGCGATGGCCGGGGACCGGGCGGGTGCCGAACAAGCCATGGCGAACTACGAGCGTGCCTCAAGCGCCTACTTCGCCGGCCAGCCCCCCAATTCTCCGGACCGACTGCTGCAAGAGCGCGACCGGCAATCGGAGCAGGGCGAGATCGATCTCTATCTCGGCGCCGCTCAGCCTGCGCTGCGCGAGGCCACCACTGCGATCCCACGGGTCGAAGCGGTCAAGGTGCCGGCAGCGGACACCGGTACAATCTCCGCGCAGAGGTCTCTCATCGACATTGCCCGCCGTACCGCCGCAGGGGCCGCCGCGCAGTTGGGTCGTTATGCGCAAGCCGAGAAGATCGCGCGCGCGCGACTGGGCGAGCCATTTTCCGTCAACGGCGCCTACACCGATCCCCTGATCGGGCAGTCGCAGGCCCGCTACATCCTGGCCCTCGCCGTCGCGAAGCAAGGCCACAAGGCCGAAGCCCTCAAGGTCCTGCAACCCGCGCTCGCGTATTACGCCGACCAGCAAAAAGCCGGCGCGCAGGACACGACATTCCGTCACGATTACGCCTACGCCTTGTACGTCGATGCCATCGCCCAACCCACCGGTGCCGCTGGAAGCAAGCAGCGCAACGCCGACCTCGACCAAGCCGCCAAACTGATTGCCGGCGCGTCGACGGAAGCGCAGCGGATGGCCGAATTCCGCTACATCTCCGGGCAGATCGCCACCGCCCGCGCCGGCCACGACCGCTGACTGGCATCCCCCCGCGCCTTCGGCGCGACCCCCTTCCTTTGGAAGGGGGTGTTTTTCTTTCCTTTTCGGAACAAAAGGTGGAGCGAGCGAACGCGCGCGCAGCGCCAGGTGAGTGTACGCATACGCGCGGAATCACATGCCCCGCAAGGTTCGGATACAACGCCGGCCCGAACCCTCATCCGGGCCTTCGGCCCACCTTACTCCCGAGGGAGAATGAAGCGACAGATTTGCTGTTGGGATTGGCGTGGGTCGGGATCGGCGCAGCCGCTTCCGCCTACGCCTGGCGTAGGCAATCACCGACGCAATCCGACGCCGCGTACCGCTGCCACGCGCGTTGCTCGCAAGTCAATCTGTTTCCGTCTTCATGGAGGAAACGGAAATGCACCGGCCCACGCGCAGTGCTCGCGGTTTCACCCTGATCGAACTCATGATCACGCTCGCGATCGCCGGCATCCTCACGACGATCGGGGTGCCATCGATGGCGCGCCTGCTTGCGTACGTCCAGGATTCGACCGCGGAAACATCAATCGCCGGCAGCTTGCGGCACGCGCGCACGTTCGCGGTCATGCACGAAACGCGCGTACTGGTGTGCCCGAGCGCCGACGGCCATCACTGCGAGGCCACGGGTGACTGGGAACACGGCTGGATCGTCGCCCAGGATCGCGACCACGACGGCCAACCCGACGCAGCCATTCCGATCATCGCCGCGCACGCAACCCTGCATGTCGGCGCCCGCATGATCACCAGTTCCGGCCGCGAAGAGGTGACGTTTCATCCGAACGGCGGCGCCGCCGGCAGCAACGCCACGTTCACCATCTGTCATGCACGCGAACACGACGGCAAATCGGTGGTCGTTTCCAATACCGGACGGGTGCGCGTGATGAGTCCCGACTCCGCACGCCTGCAGGCGTGCCTCGCGGGAGTTCCGTGACACGGCTCCGCTCGAATCAGCTTCACGAAAGTCCCGATCGAAGCGGCTTTTGTGGAAAGTCAGGCCAGGGATGGCCGTTCTGGCATCCTCAGGCACGAGAAACGACACGTACGGGAAATTTTGAGGCGCAGCGATCAGGGACGATCGCAAAACTATGGTCGGCCGCGATAGCGGTAATACGCGATTCCGTAATCCTGAAACGCGTGTTCGTTGCGCATTCCGACGTGATCGATGACCATGCCGGTCAGGTTCGGCAGCCGCGCACCGTCCAGTGTGCCTTCGTCATGCAGCATCGCGTATTCATCCTGATCGAGATCCGCCGCACCGCGGAACGCATCGCGAAACCGGATCGCGCGCGCCGCGTCGCGCCAGCCTGATGCCACCCGCGCGGGAATCGCTTCGGCCGCATCGCCACTGCCGTAACCGAGCACCAGCAGATCGCGTCCTTCCAGTTCGGTGTCGTGCGCGGCAGCTTCGTCCAGTCCGGCAGCCAGCCACGCCGGCAACGCCGCTGTGTAGAGATTGCCGAGTTCCATCATCGCGTCGGAACCGGTCTGCAATTTTTCATCCACGATTTCGCGGTACACGGCGCTTTTGCGAAACGCCCTGATCAGCGCGGACGACTGCGGATAGGCATCGACCGGCAATGCGTCCCCACTGCAACCCGCGGCGCCTGCCTGCCACTCATGCAACACGGCCTCACGCGAGGTACCTGCGATCCCGCAGTATTCGGCAAGTTCCCGTGCGGCATCGGCGCCGCCATGTTCCGCGTCGAAACCGAGCGCAGCCAGATACGCCATCGCCCACGCGTTGCGCGGCATCCGGTGATACGGCCGGTGCATGAACACTGCGGCCAGACCCCGCAGATACGCAGCGTGCGAACCCCCGCGCCGCGCGAACATCGCGTCCAGCGCGCACAGCGTGGCATCGGTGTAGCAATCGGTCGAGTATTTGCCGTTGAACACCGGCAGGTCGCTCAGGCGACCGTTGCGTCCGGGCGTCTGCCCGGCAAAACGCAGGAATGGTTTGCGGAAATCCAGCCCGCGATATTCGGACGCGCTGCCGCTCGCTGCCAGATCGAGTTCGAGCAGCTTCGGCGAAGCTTCCAGCAACATCGCAACCGCGCCCGCGCCCTGGGTCGGTTCGCCGCTGCTGCCGCGCGCGTATTCGGCAATGTCCGCGCTGAGGGCGATCGCCTGCCGGTCCCTGCCGTCGCAAGCCAGGTAGCGCAAGCCGCCTTTCAGCGCGTACACGCCACCGAGACAGGCGTGCTTGAATTCCGGCACCTCGCAATCGCGCGCGAGCAAGGGTCGGCCT
>JBOHYV010000298.1:0-3881 GCA_050738135.1 Rhodanobacteraceae bacterium
GTGTTGGGTTGGTCCGGAACGCCCGCGGCCATGGTGGACCAGCCGGCGCGGAACGGCCCCAGCAGGCGCCAGTGCAAATCACCCCGGAATGGCGATGCCGTGCCGGCAAAAGCGGCCGGTGCCGTCGTGAGCAGGAAAGCGGCAAACACGAGCAAGCGTCGATGATTCGACATGACGGCAACCCCGGATGATTGAACCGCCAGAACATACTCCCGCATGGCGGCCCACGACAAGAGCGGCCATGGCGGTCGGCAATCCTGCCAGAATCAACGCATGACAAAACCCCGGCGCCCGATCCTGCCCGATGTGCTGGCGCCGGACTTGCGCCTGGTATTCTGCGGCACCGCACCCGGCACGCGATCCGCGCGCGAGGGTGCCTATTACGCGCACCCCGGCAATTACTTCTGGCGCACGCTGTTCGAGATCGGGCTGACGCCGCACAAGTTGCCGCCGCAGGATTATCGCGACGTACTGCAATTCGGTTTCGGACTCACTGATGTCGCCAAGCATCATTTCGGTTCCGACGCCGAATTGCCGCGTAATGCATTCAACGCCGCCGCGCTGCGCCGCAAGCTTGTGCGCTACCGCCCGCGCATCATCGCCTTCACCAGCAAGAACGCGGCGCGCGCGGCGCTGGTCGCCGGTCCCCGCGATCTGGATTACGGCGAGCAGCACGCACGGATCGCGCACAGCCGCGTGTTCGTCCTGCCCTCGCCCTCCGGGCAAGCCCGCGGGTTCTGGAACATCGAACCGTGGCGCGGGCTGGCTCGCGCCGTACACGACGATTGAAATCCGACACCCTTGTCGCTGGGCGTGGCGCGAGCAATGCCCGCCGCACCGACCGACCGGCGGACAATACCCGCCCTGCAACGAAGGCAGGGCCGACGCGGCCCGGCGCACCCCGACCGATCGGGGCGCAACACCCCCTCGGGCGAGCGCCGCAGCTTTCAGGCCTTGCCCGAGTCCGATTTGCGCACGATCAACATTGCCAACTCCAGCGACTGTTCGTAGTTGAGCCGCGGATCGACCGTGGACTTGTAAGCACGGCCCAGGTCGGCTTCCGACAAATTGCGCGCCCCGCCCATGCACTCGGTGACATCTTCGCCGGTCAACTCCAGATGCACGCCGCCGAGCCGCGTACCGGCCGCCGCATGGATCTCGAAAGCCTGCTCGAGTTCGCTGAGGATGTTGGCGAAACGGCGGGTCTTGACGCCGTTGCCGAGCTTTTCGGTGTTGCCGTGCATGGGGTCGCACACCCACAGCACGCGACGGCCGGTTGCCTTCACCGCGTCGATCAGGCGCGGCAGATGTTGCGCAATGCCGCCCGCGCCCATGCGATGGATCAGCGTGAGCCGGCCCGCTTCGTCGTCGGGATTCAGGACCTCGATCAGCCGCTGCAACGGATCGGCGTGCATCGCCGGGCCCACCTTGATCGCGATCGGATTGCGGATGCCACGGCAGAACTCCACGTGCGCGCCATCCAGCGCCGCGGTACGCATGCCGATCCACGGGAAGTGCGTAGACAGGTCGAACCAGCCCCACTGGCGCGGCACCTGGCGCGTCAAGGCCTGCTCATAGTGCAGCAGCAGCGCCTCGTGCGAGGAGTAGAAATCGGCGCGATGGAAACTCGCGATCGGACCGGTCAGGGTTTCCATGAAGTGCATGGCGCCGGAAATACCATCGACCATGCGTCGGTATTCGGCCGCCAACGGCGAACGCTCGACCCACGCAAGGTTCCAGTATTCGGGGTGGTGCAGGTCGGCGAAACCGCCATCGATCAATGCGCGTACGAAGTTCATGGTCATCGCCGAACGCGCGTGGCCTTCCAGCATGCGTCCAGGATCGGCACGCCGCGCCGCGGGCGTGAACTCGGGGCCATTGACCAGATCGCCGCGGTACACCGGAAGGGTGATGCCCTCGATGGTTTCGACGCTCGCCGAACGTGGCTTGGCGTACTGGCCCGCGAAGCGGCCCACCCGCAACACCGGCATCCGCAAGCCGTGCACCAGCACCAGACTCATCTGCAACAGCACTTTCAGGCGATTGGCGATGACCTCGTTGTTGCAATCGGAGAAGGTCTCGGCGCAATCGCCACCCTGCAGCAGAAAACGATTGCCGGCCTGCGCGTCGGCCAGATACTGCTTGAGGGCCAGCACTTCCCACGAAGTCACCAGCGGCGGCAGCTTGCCGAGCTTGTCCAGCGCGGCCTGCAATTCTTGCGGGTCCTCGTACTCCGGCATCTGCGACGCCGGATATGCCTGCCAGCTGTCGGCTTGCCACGGCTGGGCTTCCCGCACCGGGCGCAAAGGCGCGCGTGAAGATGAATCGGGACCGGCCATGTTCAACTCCTCATCGCACCCAGCGGGCGCACGTTTTCGAACTTGTTGCGGCGCGGGCGCGGCAGCAATGCCCAGATGCCCAGCAGGATGTACCAGATCAGGGTCCAGCCCGCCATCGTCAGGCCGAGGAATCGCCAAGGCACCTGCGCGCAGTCGCCGGAACCACTGAACATCAGCTTCACGAAGCTGGCAAACGGCAGGGAGCCCGCCTTGACCATCGCCAGCAGCGTATTGAACCCGGCGCCGCAGGCGGGTACCTGGTCGGCGGGCAGCGATTGCAGCCACAACTGGCGTACTGCGATCACGATGCCGAATACGGCGCCGATCAGGACCAGCACGACATAGCTCCAGCGCCCACCACCACGGGGCGCGTGCAATCCGCCGATGAGGAACCACAACGCCATCCATACGAATGCCACGCGCTGCAGCACGCACAGGTTGCATGGCATCAACCCAAGGTATTGCTCGGCGTACAGTGCATAGGCAAGCAAGGCCACGCAAATCACGAAGCCGAGCAGGAAGGCGACGCGAAAGGACCAGCGGAGGGGGTTCATTGGGGTGGCTGCTGCGGGTCAGAACGATAACGTTAGCGCGGGGCGACGCGGTTGTCAGCAGCGGCGAGGATTCACGGTTTGCCGACGGCTGCCTGCAGTTGCCGGCGCGAGGCGCTGAGGTCACGCCCGAAGTCATCGCTCAACAGTCGGTCGGCGAGCCGGCGGATCGCGTCGGCCATCTGGGCCTTCTGGTTCGGGGGCCAACCTTGCAGCAGCTTGTCCAAACCCCTCCTGCGCTGCTCAAGCAGACGCGCGTACACCGCTTCGCCGCTGCGCGTCAGCGCAACCTTCTCATCCCCACGATCGATGCAGGCCTTGTCGGCGAGCCGCTCCAGCACAGGCAGCAGGCGCTCGGGCGACGTTTGCAGGCGGGCCGCCAGTCCCGCAAGCGGGATCGGCTGTGCATGGCCGATCCGGATCAGCAACCAGATTGCGCCCGGGTCGAGATCCGCACCCACGCTTTCGGCCAGCCGCCGGTAAACGCGGGCGCGGCCCTCGCGATTGGCGAGCACCGCGAGTGCGCGCTCGATTTCCTGTGCGGAGGTGCGATCGCTCGGTATCGCGAAGGCTTCGCCCAGATCGCCGGCGCCCGCCGTCTGCTTCAGCGCCACTTCCGGAATCAGCCACGCCAACACGAAGGCAACCACGCCGATGCAGCCCGCGACGAGGAACACCGGCTGCAAGGCCTCTGCATAAGCCTGGACATAGCCGGCATGCAGCGCCGGTGGCAGGTTCTGCAGTTGCATGGGGTTCGAATGCACCCCGGTCGAGAGGGCGCCGGTCGCCGACACCCCGAAGTCGCGGGCGATTCGGCGCGCCAGCATGTTCGAGAAGATTGCGCCGAACACCGCCACGCCGAACGCACCGCCGATCGAACGGAAAAAGGTGACACCGGAGGTAGCCGCGCCGAGGTCGCGGTACGGCACCACGTTCTGCACCACGATCACCAGCACCTGCATCACCATGCCGAGCCCGAAGCCAAGCACGA
>JBOHYV010000299.1:0-3878 GCA_050738135.1 Rhodanobacteraceae bacterium
GCCATAACGGCCGGCAAGGTCGCCATCGCACAAGCTGCCGCGGATGATCGCCCCCACCTTCCGGATTACCTCATCGCCCGCCGTGTGGCCATGCTGGTCGTTGACATGCTTGAAGTGGTTGATGTCGATCAGCAGCATCACGGCGTCGTCGCAGCAGTGGCGCGTCAATGCTGCGTTGACGGCATCTTCCCAATGCCTGCGGTTCAGCAGTCCGCTGAGACTGTCGATACTGCTCATCTTGAGCAACTCGCGATTCTGCGCGTACACGCGCCGCGCCAACCCGTGCGTGATGATGCCCAGGGTCATGGGGAACACCACCAGCAGCGGCAGCGACGCCAGCATCTCCAGCGTGCCGGAGCGCGGCGCGAACGCCAGCCCATTGGCCACCGCGGCAACCCCGCACGCCAGCACCAGCATGATCAGACCGCGCAGCAGAATACGGCTGCCGTCGATTGCGACCAGCGTGATCGCGAACATCGTCACCAGCAATACGCTCGGCAGCAGGTTGAACTGCATCAGCGCGACCCACACGCCACCCATCGCGGCATCGCCGAGAAAACAGCGCTCATCGAGCGCAACCGGCTCCGCGCTGCGACGCTGCATCCACCAGGCCACGTGAGGCCACGCCAATGCGTACAGCGCAAGCAGCACCCAAACCGAGACGGGCACGTCGCGGCGGTACAGCACCGCGCCCACCGTCACCGCGCCCACCGTCACCGCGCCCAGGGTGAGCCCAAGCAGGCGCAATCCGTACGAACGCCTGATGAAGCGACCCGCATCGTCGCCAGCGGCGATCTGGAAGGCTGTCTGCGCACCAATGGACATGGCTGGACGAATCCCGAAAGTGGTTTCAATCATCGATGAGCAAAACCGATGCCAGCGTGCGGTTCCAGGGCCATGCGTACGCGGATTTCGGCCCGTCTTGTGGCCGAGTACGCACGCGGAAACTGTTGTTGACGGCTCCCACGGCAGCCGGCGCCGCTGGCATAACGCGGCCGTGTTTCAGGCTTTCAGGCGCCACCCGGTACGGAATATCCACCACACCCCCACCAGGCACAGCGTGAGGAATGCCAGCGTCGCGCCCACGCTGGTGCCGATGCTCACGTCGGCCAGCCCGTAGAAGCTCCAGCGGAACCCCGAGATCAGGTACACCACCGGATTCAACAATGTGATCTTTTGCCACAACGGCGGCAGCATGTGGATGGAATAAAAACTGCCGCCGAGGAACGTCAGCGGCGTGATGATCATCAGTGGCACCACCTGGAGTTTCTCGAAGTTGTCCGCCCAGATCCCGATGATGAACCCGAACAGGCTGAAGGCGACCGTGGTCATCACCAGGAACAGCACCATCACCGCCGGGTGCGCGATCGAATAATCGACGAACAACCGCGCGGTGGCGAGGATGATCAAGCCCACGGCGATGGCCTTGGTCGCGGCTGCGCCGACGTAGCCGGTCACGATCTCCAGGTACGACAGCGGCGCGGAGTGCACCTCGTAGATCGTGCCGACGAATTTCGGGAAGTAGATCCCGAACGAGGCATTCGACACGCTCTGCATCAACAACGACAACATCACCAGACCGGGAAGGATGAAAGCCGCGTAGCTGACGCCTTCCACGCTGGTGATGCGCGAGCCGATGGCCGACCCGAACACCACGAAATACAGCGACGTGGACACGACCGGCGACAGCACGCTTTGCATCAGCGTACGCCCGGTGCGCGCCATCTCGAACTTGTAGATCGCGCGGATGCCATGGATGTTCATGCGCCCTCCTTCATCGGGATGTTGATAAGGTGCTGCCCCGCACTTTTTCCAGCGCGCGTGAAAACGGCAATCCGTGGCCGTACTTTTTTTCGGGAACAACCGCCCTGACGCGGCGACAGGGAATTCATGCGCTTTCCCGCACCAGGTCGACGAAGATTTGTTCCAGCGTGTCCTGACGGGTGCTCAGGTCCTTGAAGCCGATTCCGGCGGTACCGAGGTCGCGCAACAGCGTGGTGATCCCGGTGCGCTCAGCCTGGGTGTCATAGGTGTAGGTGATCTCGTCGCCCTTGCCATTGAGCTCAAGGCGGTAACCGGCCAAGGCCACGGGCACCGACGCAATCGGTTCGTGCAGGTGCAGGCGCAATCGCTTCTTGCCGAGCTTTTGCATCAGCGCGGCCTTCTCTTCGACCACGATCAGTTCGCCCTTGTTGATCACGCCCACGCGATCGGCCATGTCCTCGGCCTCCTCGATGTAATGCGTGGTGAGGATGATCGTGACGCCCGATTCGCGCAGCCGTCGCACCATCGCCCACATGTCGCGGCGCAGTTCGACGTCCACGCCGGCAGTCGGCTCGTCCAGGAACAGGACCTTCGGCTGGTGCGACAACGCCTTGGCGATCATCACGCGGCGCTTCATGCCACCCGACAGCATGATGATTTTGGCGTCGCGCTTGTCCCACAGCGAAAGGTCTTTCAGCAACTGTTCGAGGTAGGCGTCGTCCGGCGCACTGCCGAACAGCCCGCGGCTGAAGCGCACGGTGTTCCACACCGACTCGAAAGCGTCGGTCTTCAGTTCCTGGGGCACCAGCCCGATGAGGGTGCGGGTCTTGCGCCATTCGCGGATGATGTCGTGACCGTCTACCGCCACGCTGCCGTTGCCCGGATTGACGATGCCGCAGATGATGCTGATCAGCGTGGTCTTGCCGGCGCCGTTCGGACCCAGCAGCGCGAAGATTTCGCCGCGGCGCACCGTCAGATCGATGCCCTTGAGTGCCTTGAAGCCGCCTTCATAGGTCTTGTCGAGGCCGCGCACCTCGATCACCGGATCGTGCCTTGCACGCGTCGCGGAATTCGCTTCGTTCATGGGTTTCCATCTTCGCAGTGGCGGGCGCCGGAAGGCGTTTTGTGGTAATTGAACCAATCGGTATTGTATTGGGATAATGCTGGCAGGCTGCGCAGGGCATCCGTGCCGCCTTCGACGAATGGGCGATGCCCGATTCGACAGCAGCCCCATGCTTCCGCCATCGCGCAACGCGTTGCTGGCCTTGGCCCGATGCAGCCGTACCATGCAATCTGTTTGGTTGCACAACACGATCCGAGGAGATGTGGTGATGAACCCGGGCACCGACCGCATCGAGAAACACGTTCTGTTGAAGGCTCCGCGCGAACGCGTATGGCGTGCGCTCGGCGAGTCGGAACAATTCGGCGCCTGGTTCGGCGTCGATTTTGACGGCCCGTTCGCCGCAGGCGAGCGACTGACCGGGCGGATCTTCCCCACCAAGGTCGACGACGAAGTCGCCGCGATGCAGCGGCCCTACGAGGGCACACCCTTCGAGTGGCTGGTGGACAGCATCGAACCGATGCACCGCATCGCATTCCACTGGCACCCATACGGCATCGACAGGACGATCGACTACTCGCATGAGCCGATGACCCTGATCGAATTCGAACTCCACGACGCCCCCGGCGGCATCCTGCTGACCGTCGCCGAGTCCGGTTTCGACAAGCTGCCGCCCGAACGCCGCGCCAAGGCGTTCGCGGCCAACGAAGATGGCTGGACGCGCCAGATGAAGCTGATCGGGAAATATCTCGCCTCGGGCGTGGCGCGATGACGCCCGAATGAACCGTTCAGCGCAGCTGGCTGTCCTTGCTGCCGCGCCGGTTGTAGCCACTGAACACCCCTTCGTCCCGATCATGGTCGGTTTGGCACTGCACGCACAGGCGCACGCCCGGCACGGCTCGGCGCCGCGCCTCGGGAATCGGCGCACCACATTCCGCGCAGTGGGTCAAACCGGGGCCCGATTGCCGTTTGCTGCGCACGCGCGCGACAGCATCCGCGACCGTCGCATCGATCTGCTCCTGAACCGCATCGTCGTTGACAAAGCCCTTGGCCA
>JBOHYV010000300.1:0-3864 GCA_050738135.1 Rhodanobacteraceae bacterium
CGGCCAGGTCGTGTGCGTGGGTACGCCGGGCGACCTGTCTACCGCGATCTCGGGTTGTACGCCGTGGGACACCTTCAACCTCAACAACCCGGCGTCGCTCGCGGTGGTGCAAGCCGCGGGCACCACGGCCGAAGGTATCTCCAATACCCTCAGCCAGGAGCGCATCAAATACGCGGACATCAACGGCGGCATCGTGGACCTTCCGGCCGGGACGATGTCGTTTGCGTTCGGTGGCTCCTACCGCACGGAATATCTCAACAGTGAAGTGGGCAGCGGCCTGCTGTCGGATGACTTCGGCGGATGCCCGCTCAGCAGTCAATGCACCCAGCCGGTGCGCGGCGGATATTCCGTGAAGGAGGTCTACGGCGAATTGTTCGTGCCGTTGCTGAAGGATTTCCCGGGCATACAAAGTCTGAGCGTCGACCTGAACGATCGCTATTCCAAGTACAGCGATTTCGGCAGCACCTCCAACTGGCACATCGGCGTCCAGTATCACCCCATCGAGGACGTGCTGCTGCGGGGGAACGTTTCGGAGGTTTTCAGGGCCCCGACGATCGGTGACATTTTTGGCGGGCTAGGCATCGGCGGCACCACGCTGAACGGCGATCCCTGTGATCACATCACCAGCCCCAACCCGGCGTGCGTTGGCGTGCCGACCGATGGATCGTTTGTCGATCTGGCGGTGGCGGGCCATGCGCAAACCAATACCCTGGGGTCCGGTTCCGCGTTGGCAGGCTTCCCACTGGGACCGGAACAGGGCAAATCATTCGACTTTGGCATCGTGTGGTCACCCAAGTTCGTGCCTGGCCGCCTTTCCGTCGCTGCCGATTGGTGGCGCATCTACCTCAACAACAACATCACGGGGGTATCCGCCAACACGGTACTGACCGCGTGCTTCAACGGTCTCACTCAATTTTGCCCGCTTATCGACCGTTTCGGTGCCGATACGCCCAACCCGGGTCAGATCCGTGAAATTCGCGCTCCGACCGTCAACCTCGGCCGGATCGACGTGGAAGGCGTCGACTTCAATGTGTCGTACCTGTTGCCGCGTTTTTCGTTCGGGCAGTTCGACGTCACGTTCAACAGCACCTACATGACCCAGTACAAGCAGCAGACGGCTCCGGGACTTTCCGGCAACCAGGAATTCGACCTCGTCGGCAACATCAATACCGACGTGGGCGGCGGCATCGGGATATTGATACCGCGCATCCGGGCACAGAGCTCGCTGAGTTGGCGGCTCGGGAACTGGAGTGCCTCCTGGCGGATGCGGTTCATCGATCACTTCGACCTCGGATCGCATGCCGTGGCACGTCACTACAGCGCCGTGCCCGGTTTCAAGAGGGGTAATCCGTATGTGCTGCGTTATGGCGCATACACGTACAACGACCTGTCTGTCGGGTACGACATCCCGGCGATCAAGACCCAGTTCAGTTTCGGCATCAACAACGCGTTCAACAAACAACCTCCCTTCCTCCCCTACAACGCCACGGGTCTCGGCAACGGCGGGTCGGACGGATCCGACTTCGACCTGATCGGCCGCTACTACTGGGCGCGCGCGACGGTCAATTTCTAGTGACCCCCAGGCAACGTCGCGGTGTGATGGAGCGGCTGCGAATCCGCATCACTGCACTGCGCGTTGTCCATCCGGGTACGATCGGGTAGCCGCTGGGACACACCAGCGGCCATCCCGTCGGCGTCGCCGGGTGGCTCCGCTGGACATTGTCATTCCGGGGCCCGCACAAGCAACATCGGTGTGGGAACCCGACTGTGTTGCAGGATTGCAAACCCGAACACCCCCGGATCGAGTCCGGGGCAGGCTGCGGCCGCTGAAGGGCGAGCGTCATGGATGGCGCGAGTCAATCCATGAGGAGTGATCTCGATGCGTATCAGAAAAATTGCAGCAAGCCTGACGTTGACGGTCGTACTGGCAGCACCTGCACTGGCGGCGACGGGCGGTGGCGCGATGGTCCCGCCTGCAAATCATCATCCGCAACTGGAAAAGATCGTCGCGGCCGTGCAAGCCTCGAATCTGCATACCTATGATGCGGCGCTGGTCGGCTTCGGAACCCGAAACACGGTGTTGCAACTGCATTCGCGTACGCGGGGAATCGAAGCCGCACGGCAGTGGGCAGCCGGGCAGTTCGAGAAGATATCGAAAGATTGCGGAGGTTGCCTCAAAGTGGTGAGGCCATCGCAGGTTTTCACCGGGCCGCGCATTGCGCCGCCGGGCGGGGTCAAGGTCGAGGACGTGGTCGCAATCCAGCGCGGCACCACCGACCCCAACCGGGTGATCGTGATGACGGCCCACATCGACTCCATCAACAGCAACGTGTTCACCAGCCACTGGAAGAACAACACCGGTGATGCACCCGGCGCCGACGACGACGCGGCCGGGGTTTCGGCGCTGATCGAAACCGCGCGCGTACTGAGTCATCACAAGTTCCCGGCGACGCTGGTGTATTCGGCCGACTCGGGCGAGGAGCAGGGGCTTTACGGTGGAAGGGTCATCGCCCAGTACGCGTCCGACCACAATTGGAACGTCGAGGCCGACATCAACAACGACATGGTCGGCAACGATCACGGCGGCGCAGGGCGTCACGACCCGCATACGCTGCGCATATATTCGGAAGGTACCAAGAGCAACGAGACCCTGAAGCAGGCGGCCTACACCCGGTTTCTGGGCGGCCTTTCGGATTCGCCGTCGCGCAATGTGGCGCGCTACATGGCGGCGCTCGCCGAAGAATACCTGCACGATTTCCATGTGCGGATCGTCTATCGCACGGACCGTTTCGGACGTGGCGGCGACGAGGAGGCGTTCCTTGCGCAGGGTTACCCGGCGGTACGCCTTGCCGAGTCCTACGAGACCTACAGCCGCCAGCATCAGGTCGTGCGGGTCGAAAACGGCGTGCACTACGGTGACGTGATCAAGTGGGTGGATTTCGATTATCTGGCCAATGTGACGCGGCTCGACGCCCTCACGCTGGCATCGATGGCGATGGCGCCCTCGCCGCCGTTCGACCTCAAGGTCAGGACTGCCGGCCGGGGCACGGGCCGATACAGCACCAAGCTGACATGGAAGCCCGCGCCCGGCACGGCGGGTTACAACGCTTGGTGGCGCGAGACCACGGCGCCGCAATGGCAGCACAAGCAATCCGCGGGCGACGCAGACTCGGTGGTGTTGAACAAGGTCATCATCGACGACTTCTTTTTTGGCGTCTCGTCGGTCAGCAAGGACGGATGGGAAAGCCCGGTGGAGTTTCCGCGCTTTGCGGGCAGCTTCGCGAGGTCGCCCAAACTGGGACCCGACGGCAAACCCGCGGACGAGCCCTATCCCGGGTTGAGGCTTCATCCGCGATTCTCGGGCAAGGCCGTGGGCGCACCGTCATGGCGCAAATCCACGGGGACCGGCGGCGACTCACAATGAGGGTGCCCACTGGGCCGGGAGGCAAGGCGGCGATGCAACTTCCACGTATTTCAGCGCGTCCGCATGATCACGTGCGTTGGATGCCGAGAGCCGTGTTGGCGGGTGCGGTCGCCCTGCTCACGGGTTTTGCCGGCCTCGGCAGCGCGCACGCCGGAGTCAGTCGCGGCGATCACTACGCCGGGCAACCGTGGGCGACGCGCTCGCCGGTGCTCGCGCAGCACGGCATGATCGCGAGCGAACAGCCGCTGGCCTCGCAAGCGGGTATCGAAATCCTCAAGAAGGGCGGCAGCGCCGTCGATGCGGCGATCGCCACCAGCGCGATGCTGTGTCTCATGGAGCCGGTCCTGAACGGCCTCGGTGCTGACGCATTCGTGATCGTGTGGGATCCGAAGACGCACAAGCTCTATGGTTACAACGGCTCGGGCTGGTCACCGCAAGGT
>JBOHYV010000301.1:0-3860 GCA_050738135.1 Rhodanobacteraceae bacterium
GCGAACAATTCCCAGCTCGGCATCGATACCGCGCGCGCCTTGATGCCTTCGGCCTGCAGCTTTTCGACCGCCTGCGCGACCAGTCCGGTTTCGGCGCCGGTGCCGATCACGATCAGAGCGGGCTGAACTGAACCAGGCTCGCCCTCGCAATCCAGCAACACGTACGCGCCGCGGCGCAGGCCATCGGCGCTGGCGAACTTGTTGCGATTCAGCGTCGGCACGTTCTGGCGTGACAGGATCAGTGCGGTCGGGCGATTCCGGGTCTCGATCGCGACTTTCCATGCGACGGCGGTTTCGTTGGCATCGCCCGGACGGATCACGTTGAGGTTTGGCACCGAACGCAAACCCGCCAGTTGCTCTACCGGTTCGTGGGTCGGGCCGTCCTCGCCCACCGCGACCGAGTCGTGGGTGAACACGTTGACGACTTGCAAGCCCATGATCGCAGCAAGACGCATCGGCGGGCGCATGTAGTCGGAGAACACCATAAAGGTAGCGGTATAGGGAATGAAGCCGCCGTGCGCGGCCAGACCGTTGGCGACGGCACCCATCGCGTGCTCGCGCACGCCAAAGTGCAGGTTGCGTCCGGCGTAGCTCCATACCTCGTCGTCGGCGCTCTGTTCGTCCGGTTCCTTGCCGGGCGAGAACACGCCCAGCCCCTTCACCGCGGTGTGGGTGGACGGGTCGAGATCAGCCGAACCACCACTGATCGCCGGCAACTTCGGCGCGATCGCCGACAGCACCTTGCCGCCCGCAACGCGGGTGGCCAGGCCCTTGGCATCGGCCGGAAACACCGGCACGTCGGCGTCCCAACCGGGTGGCAATTCACCCTTGAAAGAACCTTGCAGTTCCTCTGCAAGCTCAGGAAAAGCCTTGGCATATTTGTTCCAGCGGCGCTTCCAGCCGGCTTCGGCACCCTTGCCCTTTTTCTGTGCCCCACGGAAGTGCGCGAGCGCCTCGTCGGGCACCAGGAACGGGGGTTGTTCCGGCCAGCCGAGTTTCTGCTTGGTCTTGATGACGTTCCCGGCGCCCAGCGGTGAGCCGTGCGCCTTGTAGCTGTCCTGCAGCGGCGAACCGTAGCCGATGTGGGTGCGAACCAGGATCATCGACGGCTGATCCTTCTTGCCCTTCGCGCGCTTGATGGCTTTTTCGATGGCATCGAGGTCGTTGCCGTTTTCGACGGTCTGCACGTGCCAGCCATAGGCCTTGAAGCGCGCCGCGCGGTTCTCGGTGAAAGTGATGTCGGTACCGGCTGCCAGCGTCACGTAGTTGTCGTCGTACAGGCAGATCAGCTTGCCGAGTTTCAGGTGCCCGGCCAGCGAGGCGGCTTCCGAGGCCACGCCTTCCATCAAATCGCCATCGCTGACGATGGCCCAGGTGTGGTGATCGACCACCTTGTGGCCTTCACGGTTGTAGCGTGCCGCGAGCTGCGCTTCGGCCATCGCCATGCCGACGGAATTGGAAATGCCCTGACCCAGCGGACCGGTGGTGACTTCGACACCCGCGGTGTGGCCGCGTTCGGGGTGACCCGGGGTCTTGCTGCCCCACTGGCGAAACTGCTTGATGTCATCCAGGGAAAGGCCGTAGCCAGTCAGGTACAGAAGGCTGTACAGCAGCGCGGAACCGTGGCCCGCCGACAGCACGAAGCGATCGCGATCGATCCAGTGTGGATTATCGGGATGGTGCTTCAGGAACTTCGTCCACAGCACGTAGGCCATCGGCGCGGCACCCAGAGGCAAGCCGGGATGACCGCTGTTGGCCTTCTGCACCATGTCCACCGAGAGAAAGCGGATGGTGTTGACGCAAGTCTGGTCGAGGTCGGCTGCCACGGCGGTTCACTCCGGAAGGTCTGGACGGGGAAAAGCCTAGAATAACTTGCTGTTTCCCGCTTGTCCGCGAGCTTGCTCCGGATGTTCATGCACGCTACACTTTCCCGCTTTGTTTCAGCCGGATCGAGTTCCGAGGAGTCCGCCGTGAAGGTGCTTTCATCGCTGAAGTCCGCCAAGCGGAGGCACCGCGACTGCAAGGTCGTGCGCCGGCGCGGCAAGGTGTTCGTGATTTGCAAGAGCAATCCGCGCTTCAAGGCTCGGCAAAGGTAGTGCGATCAGCCCTGATCGCCGCGTCGTCACACGGCCTGCAAATCTGATGCTGTCTGATTTGCGAGCGCCAAAACGGCCGTCCATGGCCTGACTTCTCACCAACAGCCACTCCGGGCCGCGGATGCTGTTTCCGGAAGTCTTTCTCTCCGAACACCAAGGCCGCTTCGAGCGGCCTTTTTCGTGACCCCATTCGCTGGCGCAGCCGGGCAGTTTTTGCTACAAAGGCACATCGGCGCAGCGCGCCGGGGAGGCAATCGCCATGAAACGCATCGCAACCAGCCTGATCGCGGCAACACTCGCATTCGCCGCAGCGCCCTTGCTGCTGCCGACGCCTGTCCATGCCGAAACGCTGAAAATGAAGGTCAAGCAGGAACAACGCCTCAACATGCCCAAACGCGGCATGACCATGGCGCAGGTGAAAAGCCAATTCGGAGCGCCGCTGAAAGTGCTGGCGACGCGCGGCGGCAGTTCCAAATATCAGCCACCGATCCACCGCTGGGAGTACGCAAAGTACATCGTGTACTTCGAATACAGCCACGTGATCCATTCGGTGTTGCGCACGCCCGGACCGCATAGTTTGTAAAGACGATCATCCCTGATCGCGGTTTCGGTCAATGATCCAGCAAGCGCGATAGCCGCGAGATCTCGACCGCCAGAACGGGGATCCCTGCCCTGACTTTTCACGCAAGCCGTGCGATCGTCCCTGATCGCGGCATCGCCGGATCACCCGGTAGACCGAATCCTCTCAAGTCGTGAACGCCAGAGCGGGCATCCCTGCCCTGACTTTTCACGTAAGCCGCTCCGAATGAAACGGTAGTTTGCCGCCTTGTCTTCCGCGAAGCCGGGATCCATGTTTTCGCACCAATAGACTGGTTCCCGTGTGCGCAGGAATGACGGCAAAATACAGGTTCCGAATCCCCATGACACAAGCCCTGCTACGACTGCCTGCCGAATGGGAGCCGCAGTCCGCGGTGTTGCTGGCGTGGCCGCACGCCGGCACCGACTGGGCTGCGCGGCTGGATACCGTTGAAGACACCTGCTCCGCACTGGTCGCCGCGGTCTCACGATTCGAAACCGCGATCGTTTGCACGCCGGATGCCGAAATCGGCGCACACGCGGCCGAATGCCTGCGCGAAGCCGGCGCGGACCTCGAACACGTGCGCTTCGTCGAAATCGCCTACGACGACACCTGGTTGCGCGACTCGGGCCCGATCACCTTGTGCGACAACGGTCGCTTCGTGCTGCTGGATTTTCGCTTCACCGGCTGGGGCGGCAAATTCGAAGCCTCGCTGGACGACGCACTGATTGCCGGCCTGATCGAACGCGGCGTGTTTCGGCGCTCCGCGCAGCACCAGCGCGTGGACTGGGCGCTGGAAGGCGGCGCAATCGAATCCGACGGACGCGGCACGATCCTCAGCACCTGGCGTTGTCTGCACCAACGCCATCTCGACCAATCGCGCGAACAGCTCGAACTGACCCTGCACAACGCGCTGTCGGCCCGGCGCGTGCTGTGGCTCGAGCACGGGTATCTGCAAGGTGACGACACCGACGCCCACATTGACACCCTCGCGCGCTTTGCGCCGGGCGATGCGATCGTGTATCAGGCCTGCAGCGATCCCGACGATCCGCATTACGGGGAACTCGATGCCATGCGCAAGGAACTCGAAGCCTTGCGCACCGTCGAGGGACATCCCTATCGCCTGTTTCCGCTGCCGTGGCCCAGACCGATCATGGACGAAGGTCGCCGCCTCGCGGCATCGTATG
>JBOHYV010000302.1:0-3855 GCA_050738135.1 Rhodanobacteraceae bacterium
CTCTCAAACATGTAACTCCCTCACTGCAGCAAAAGAAGGCAATCCCAAATCGACATCGAAGGCGTAAGCCAGCAGATCACACTTGCTGTCTGCCCCCGTTGGCCGTTCGGGTACCCCTCCGGATTTTCGCTTTGGCGGCGCAAACAGGAAAGCACCAACACCAACAACCCGGCAATGTTCGAGAACATCCCGGGTTTCATAAGTTTGCATCATAAAGACCGCGTATTTTGGCGTCTGCGAACCCGCAAGTCAATCACGCCCCGCAGAAACCAGCCCTCAGACGGGACCTGAACGCCTGTTCAGCTTGCTGAGCCCCGCCCACCAAAGCCAACCACCATAACCAGCGCACAGCAACTCATGCGCGGTGGGTGACGGCCGGACAGATGCCGCAAGGCGCTGCGCCGCTGCGCGCGGATGACTGCAAGGGCGAAATCCTGAACCGCTGCGCAAGCTCATACGTTGAAGCGAAAATGCAGGACGTCACCCTCCTGTACCCGGTAATCCTTGCCTTCCAGGCGCAACCGACCGACGTCGCGCGCGCCCGACTCACCGCGATACTTCACGTAGTCTTCGAACGAAACGGTTTCCGCACGGATGAAACCTTTCTCGAAATCAGTGTGGATCACGCCGGCGGCCTGCGGGGCTGTCGCTTCCCGTTTGACCGTCCATGCGCGCACTTCCTTCTCGCCGGCGGTGAAATAGGTTTGCAGGCCGAGCAACGTGTATGCGGCGCGGACCACGCGATCGAGCCCTGGTTCGGACAAGCCCATCGAGGCAAGGAACTCCCCGCGATCGGCCTCGTCCAGTTGCGCCAGTTCCTCTTCAATGGCGGCGCATACCGGCACCACTACCGCGCCTTCGACTTCGGCGCGCTTGCGCACCACATCGAGGTACGGATTGCCTTCGAATCCATCCTCGCGCACGTTGGCAACGTACATCAACGGCTTCATCGTCAACAGGAACAGATCGCGGATCGCCGCGCGTTCCCCGTCGTCCAGCGCCACCGAGCGCGCAGGTTTGCCTTCGTTCAAGGTAGCATGCAGTTTTTCCAGCACCGGACGTTTGGCCATCGCCTCCTTGTCGTTGGCCTTGGCGGCGCGCTCCGCGCGATTCAGGGCCTTGTCCAGCGATTCGAGGTCGGCCAGCGCGAGTTCGGTGTCGATGGTTTCGATATCCGCGACCGGATCGATCCTGCCCGTGACATGCACGATATCGGGGTGCTCGAAGCAGCGCACCACATGCGCGATTGCATCGACTTCGCGGATGTGCGCAAGGAATTGGTTGCCGAGTCCCTCGCCCTTTGATGCGCCGGCGACGAGCCCCGCGATGTCCACGAATTCAATCGATGCCGGGATGATCTTCTGTGGATGCGCGATTTCCGCAAGCTGCGCCAGTCGCGGATCCGGCACCGGCACCACGCCGACGTTCGGATCGATCGTGCAGAACGGAAAATTCGCGGCAGCAATGCCCGCCTTCGTCAGTGCATTGAAAAGTGTGGACTTGCCGACATTGGGCAGCCCGACGATGCCGCATTGGATGCTCATGGCAAGCTCCGGGACTCGGGACTCGGGACTCGGGACTCGAAATTCGGCAAGTTTGGGTTCATTTGTGCAAATACTCTCGATTGAACAGAGCGAAATTCGGGAGCTCCCGGATTGCGCATCGACGCCATTACGACCCCGCCGGTAAGCGCCCGCAGCCGCCGCTCCTCACGAACCCGGGGTCCCGAGTCCCGAGTCCCGGCTCGTATGCAACCGCTTCATCGCTTCGTTGAACTCGCCCGTGACCGCAAGTGGCAATACGTCGAGCGCACGCGCGATCGCTTCCAGCATCGCATCCTCGTCGGCCGCTGAAGGATTGCCCAGAACCCAGTTCAGGACACGATTGCGGTCGCCCGGATGGCCGATGCCGATGCGCAGCCTGTGGAAGCGTCCGTGTCCGAGTTGCGCCATGATGTCGCGCAGCCCGTTCTGGCCACCATGGCCACCATCGAACTTCAGGCGTGCGCTGCCCGTCGGCAGATCCAGATCGTCATGCACCACCAGCAATTCGTCCGGTGTGAGCTTCCAGAAGTTGAGCGCCGCCACGACCGCACGGCCGCTCTCGTTCATGAATGTGCCCGGTTTGATGACCCGCACCAACCCGCCGCCGATCGTGACGCGGCAGGCTTCCGCATGCAGGCGGTTTTCCAAACCGAACCGCTGGCCCGCACCGGTTGCCAGCGCGTCGGCAAACCAGAAGCCGGCGTTGTGCCGGTTGCGAAGATATTCCGGGCCCGGGTTGCCCAGACCGGCGATGAGTCGGATGCCCATGGGCAGGAAGATGGGAAAGGGGAACAGGAAGCGTGAACGGGGAACCAGTATCCATGCGCCCTGTTCCTGCTTCCCTTTCCCGCTGTTCCTATTGCTTCTCGGCTGGTTTCTTGTCGCTGGCCGCGGCAGCCGGGGACGCAGCCTTGGCCGCGTCGCCCGTCGCAGCAGCAGGCGTGGCCGCACCTTCGGCAGCCGGCGCACCCTCGACCGTCGTTGCCGCCTCGGCGGGCACCTCCTCGACTTCCTCGCGTACCGCCTGCGCGGACACCACGGTGTGGTCGTACTCCTTGCCGAGTTTCAGTTCGGGGATGTCCACGCCAGCCGGCAGTTTGAGCTCCGACATGTGGATCACGTCGCCCAGGTCGAGCTCGGCCAGGTCAAGGTCGATGTGTTCCGGCAGATCCCTGGGCAGGCACGACACTTCGACTTCGGTGAGGTTGTGCGAGATCACCACCCCGGATGTCTTCGCGGCCGGCGATTTCTCCTTGTTGAGGAAGCGAATCGATACGTAGACGCGGATCGCCTTGTTCTCGTCCACGCGCAGGAAATCCAGGTGCAGCAACTGCGGTTTGACCGGGTGTTTCTGCACGTCGCGCAACAACACTTTCTGACGCTTGCCTTCGACAAGCAGATCGAGAATCGACGATGCAAACCACTCGTTGCGCGCGGCCAGCGCGAGCTTCTGGTGGTCGAACTGGATGTTTTCCGCAGACGCGTTCGCGCCGTAGACGACGGCCGGGACCTTGCCGGTGCGACGCAGGCGGCGGCTCGCACCTTTGCCCTGGTCGGCACGGTGTTCGGCCGTGATTTCATGGATGGTTGCCATTGTTTGTTACCTCGGGATTGCATGACGTCACCTCGCGGTGACTTGAAATGACTTCCCCGCGACCAGGGAAGCCGTTGGGGACGGGGGATGGGCAGTGGGGGCGCATGGATGGAGCCTTTCGCGAACTTGCAAGTTGCGGGATTCCTCTTCGCAGCCTGCAAGCTTGATTCAAACTCCAATTTTGCACCCCCGCTACCCGGCCCCAATCCCAATTTTCAATCAACGTACAACGAACTCACCGATTCGCCAAACGCCATCCGGCGCACGGTTTCGGCCAGCAACTGTGCCACGGACAACTGGCGGATCTTGCCGCATGCGCTGCCTTCCTCGCTGAGCGGGATGGTGTCCGTGACCACCAGTTCGTCCATCTGCGATCGTTCGATATTGCTTGTTGCCGGTCCTGACAGCACTGCATGGGTGCAATACGCCACCACTTCCTGCGCACCGCGATCCTTAAGCGCCTTCGCTGCAGCGCACAACGTGCCGGCGGTATCCACGATGTCGTCCACCAGCACGCAAGTGCGACCATCCACTTCGCCGATGACGTTCATGACCGTTGCCTCGTTCGGGCGCGGGCGACGCTTGTCGATGATCGCGAGATCCGCGTCTTCCAGCCGTTTCGCCACCGCGCGCGCGCGCGCCACGCCGCCCACGTCCGGGCTGACCACCGTCACGCCCTCGGTGCCGTGCTTGCGCCAGATGTCGGCCAGCAGCACC
>JBOHYV010000303.1:0-3810 GCA_050738135.1 Rhodanobacteraceae bacterium
TTCCTTCGGATGGGGGTGAAAGCCCGATGCTTGCGCGCTTGTCTTCCCCCTTCCGCAGGAAGGGGGATCGAGGGGGATGGCTCGCCCCCCTACAACACACCCGTCGAGGGTGGCGGTGGCGGAGCAAGTGGCGGCGGAGCAGGTGTAGCCGGCTTGGGGGGTATGGGCGGTACTGGCGGGGCGGGCGGCGGGGGCGGAGTCACCGCCCAGCGTTGCGGTACTTTCATCTCCAGCGTGATGGATTTGCCGTGACGGCGCAGCGCCACGCGCACGCGTTTGTCCCCGGAAGCATTGAGCAGCGCGCGCTGGACATCCTCGGGTCGTTTCACCGATTGGCCACCGACCCTGGTGATGACATCACCGGGGCGCAGTTCCGGGAACTGCTTGTCGTTGCGGGACAACACCAGCACGCCCTGACCCGTTCCGAAGTAATGCCCGAGATCCGGATTCAGCGGCGCCAGGTTCAGGCCCCACCATGGCCAGGTGAAGACAAACCAGTTGTGGCCATTGCCCCCGGCCTTCATGGCCGCGGCGCGCGCGGCTGTGGCGCTTTCCATCGCGACGTCGGCGCTTTTCATTGCGTCGTGGACGGTCTGCTGGATCTGTTTCTGGAATTCGGGCGTACGCACCGAAGCCAGCGAGCTATTGATGCTTTGCCGGATTTGCTTCTGGAATTCGGGCGACCGCACCGAGGCCGCCGCTTCGTTCGCGGCAAGTTCGGCCGCTCGGACGGTGGCTTGCAAGTTGGCGGGTTGCAGGCGTTCGGGGGTGACGTCGAAATGCAGCGTTTTGCCGCCGCGGTCCACGCCCAGCTTGAGCGGTTTGCCGGCCTCGGCGCTCCACAGCACGTCCTCCGATGAATCGTCGAACGAGCCGACCGGGTTGCCGTTGACGAAGGTGATGATGTCGCCGGATTCAAGGCCGGCGCGTTCGGCGGGGCCGCCGGGCGTCACCGCGTACACGTGCAGGCCCTTGTCACCGGCACCGATTGCCATGCCGAGCATGCCGCGTTTGCTGTCGGACAAGTAGTGCAAGGCACTGGCGCTGGCTTGGTCGCCAATCTTGGCGGACAGCGCCGCCATGCGGGCGGCGAGGGTGTTCATGCGCGCTTGCAATTCGGCCATCTGTTGCTGGGTGGTTGCGTCAGCTTGCGCGCTCGTGGAGTCGGGTGGCGGCGCGGCGAAAAGCGCGCAGGAAAACGGCAACAACAGACAGAAGGCGAGTGTTCGTTTCATGATGGCTCTCTCGTTCACATGGAAATGGCTTGGGCAGCGGTCGGATGCGATTGTTCGGCGACCATGTACGGCTGCAAATGCAGCAGCCCCAGTTGTTGCAGCAGGGTGATGCGCTGGTGCCAAAGATCGGCGACCGTGGCCGGTTTGCGCGCCGCACTCAATTGCAGGTCCACCAGCGCGATGCGGTCCTGCAGGATCACGGCCCGAGCCAGTCGCCGGCCATCCAGTGGTGCGCCGTCCCGATCGAGATCCCGGACCCACGCCTGCCATTGCGTCGAGCTTGCCTGCAACGCCGCAATGTCCGTCGCCGGTCGCGTGCTCCCGGTGGATTGCGTGACGCCAGCGGTTGGTTGCATGGTTGTCGGCCGGTGCACATGCGGCCACGCCAACACCAGCACGATGCCGGCGGCGAACGCGGCGGGCAGGCTGAACCAGACGGTTCTCCTCGCGGTGCGGCGGCGCCGGATCCGGGCGGCCAGATCAGGCCACGCGTCCTGCGCGGGCGTGACGCCGGGCAACGCGCGCAACGCGCTGGTCAGCGATGTCTCTTCGTTCATGCGGTGGTGGTCGAGCCGATCGTGCATGGCGTGTCCTCCACGCGGGGGTTCAAGAGTTGGCGCAGGCGTTTCGTCGCACGCGCAAGTTGTGATTTGGAAAAGCTCACGGATCGCCCGAACTGGTTGGCGATCTCGACATGGGTGTAGCCCTCGACGTGATACAGCCACAGCACCGCGCGCGCGGTATCAGGCAGCCGGTTCAGCGCGCGATCCAGGGTGGCGGCGTCCGCCAGCGCCCACGGCAACGGTGCGCCGTCGTCCACGATCGAGTCGTCGAACACCTCGATCAGGTGCAGGCGATCGTGACGCAGTTGCATCAATGCTTCATTGACCACCAGCTTGCGCAGCCATGCGCCGAACGGGGCGTCGCCGCGGTATTGACGTACGCGTTCGAAGGCTTTCAGCATCGCGTCCTGCAGTACTTCCTGGGCGACATCGTTGCGACCGGTCAGGCGTAACGCCAGCGTCCATGCCGCACGTTCGAATTGCCGGTACAGCGTTTCGAATGCGGCGAGGTCACCCCGCTTCAGCCGGGCGACGAGCTCCGGTTCGATGTCCTGCTGGAAGCTGGCGGCTGTGTCCACCACACTAGGATGCACCAGGGCGCCGAATGGTTGCAGTGTGCTCCCCTCTCCCTCCGGGAGAGGGGCTGGGGGTGAGGGTACGCATACGCACATGGATCGATGTTGCGCGAATCCGAACCCTCACCCGGCGCTGCGCGCCACCACGGAGCTCTTTGCCATGGATGGCGGATTTACCCGATGGGAGAGGGGAACGGAATCCGGACACCGGTATCCGCGGTGTCCGCGGACTGTCCGCGGACACCCTTCCCGGGGAACCCGTTCTTGCAACCATTTGAATGCGTGGAACAAATTTCCAGGCTTCGGTTGGCATCGCACTTGCTCCATATAACCCGTAGCCGCACGGGTGCGGCGAGGAACCAGCATGAGCATTCGCGACACATCTGCAACGGACCGTCTCATCGAGAAGCACATCAGCAGGAAGAAGCTGGCTATCTTCGCCGGCGTCGGCGTGGCAGTGATCATCCTGTTGATCTGGTTGGTACCCGGGGCGCTGCGTTTGTTCTCGGCCGGTGCCTCGGTGAGCTCGTCACGCCTGCAGATCGCGACGGTCGTGCGTGGCCCCTTCGTGCGCGATATCGCGGCCGACGGACGGGTGGTGGCGGCGGTCAGCCCCACCTTGTATGCGCGGGCGGATGGTGCGGTCACCCTGAACGTGCACGCCGGCGACCAGGTCAGGAAGGGCCAGGTGCTGGCGGTGATCGCCAGTCCCGAGCTGACCAACAAGCTGGCGCAGGAACAGAACAACGCGGACGGAATGCAGGTCGCCTATCAGCAGGCCAAGGTCAATGCCAACCAGCAGCGTGCCAAGCTGCAGGGGGCCTACGAGAACGCGAAGATCGACGAGCAGAGCGCTAGGCGTGACCTGACCCGTTATCAGGAAGCGTTCAAGCAAGGCGCAGTCTCGCAACTTGACGTCGACCGCCACAAAGACACGCTGGAAAAAGCCCAGATCCAGTTGCGTCACGCCAAGGCCAATCTCGGTATGGACGACTCCAGTCTGGCGCTTGAAGTGCAGGCCAAGAAACTGGCCTACCAACGTCAGAACCTGCTGGTCGCCGGCCTGCAGCAACAGGTGGACGACTTGAACGTGCGCTCGCCGGTGAACGGTCAGGTCGGTCAGCTGTTCATCGCGCAGACCGCGACGGTGCCGAAAGACGCCAAGCTGCTGACCGTGGTCGACCTGTCCGCGCTGGAAGTGCAGGTGAACGTGCCGGAAAGTTTTGCACGTGATCTCGCGTCGGGCATGCCGGCGGTGATCAGCGGCAACGGCAACGACTGGAAGGGCGCGGTCAGCGCGATTTCGCCGGAAGTCGTGAACGGCGAAGTGGTCGCGCGGGTGCGCTTCGAGGGCAGCAAGCCCAAGCAGTTGCGCCAGAACCAGCGATTGTCGGTCCGGATCGTGCTGGACCAGCGCAAGAATGTCCTGACCGTCGC
>JBOHYV010000304.1:0-3784 GCA_050738135.1 Rhodanobacteraceae bacterium
ATCGCTGCGCGATTCCGGAATGACGAGCAAAATCAAAGTCTCCGAGGTTCAACCGGTGCGCGCAACGCGTGCAAATCGTCGAACGTCAGAACTTGTATTGCAACGATACCCCAAGCAGGTCGCCGGCATTGTCGAAGCTGCCGACCAATTGGTCGCCGGTCGCACTGATGTCGTTGACGTCGCTGTTGTCGACGAACAGGTGCGCGTAGCCGATGTTGAGTTGCACGTTCGAGGTCGGCGAATAGGTGGCGCCGATGGCCACCCACTTGCGCGCAGCATCCGGAATGCGCGGATCACGCGAGAAGTCACGGGTCGGCGTCTGGTCGAGGGCGACGCCGCCGCGCAGCGTCCAGCGGGAATTCAACTGGTAATCCATCCCCAGCGAACCGAACCAGGTGTTGCGCCACTTGTACGGGATGTCGACGGACGGTTGCACGGGATTGGCGAAGCTGATCGCAAGCTGGCTGAAGGAACTCCAGCCGGTCCAGGAAAGCTCCGCGCCCCACGAGATCGGCCCCAGCGTCTTGTGCCAATAGCTCAAGCTCGCGACCGCCGGAGTGGCGAGGTCGCCGCCACCGGGGGTGTTCTGGAAAATCGGCAGCTGCGCCTGCGCGAGCACATATTGCACGCTTTGCGGTGTCGTGAAATACGCCTGACCGTTGATGTGGTGGTTGATCTTGGCCCGGTAGTCGAGCGCGAGGGTGTCTTGCGACGTTGGTTTCCATTCGGCGCCGACCTGCCAGCCCCATTTCCAGTTGTCGCCGCGCAAACGCAAGGTGCCGTCTGCCGACTGCGGCAGGAAGCCGGGCACCTGCATCCCGGCCAGCACCGCGCCGAAGTCGATCGCGTTGGAAAGATCCACCGTGGCCTTCTGCGCGATCACCGAAAAACCCACGAAAAATTGAGGCGTGATGGCCCACGCCACCGAGCCGGTCACATCCATCGTCTTCACGCTGGATTTCAGCGCCTGATAGCGCCCCACCCAGCCGGTGTCGTATTGGGTCTTGAGACCGAACGGCGCGTTGATGCCGAAACCAAGCCGCCAGTTCTGCGCAACCGGGATGAGCACACTGATCGCCGGCACGCCGTTGACGCCGCCGGCATTGCCGCCGTCGCCGCCCGACAATGGTTGGCCGATCGCATCGCTGCCTATGCCATGGAACTGGGCGCTGACATCGATCGCGGTGGCGTCGATCTGCACCGCGTAGGTGTCGAAGTTCAGCATCCCCGCCGGATTGTTGAGCACCACCGACAGATCGTTGCCGGCGGCTTCGCGGCCTGCGTGGGCGCGGCCCAGCGCCAGCGCGGTGTCTTCGCTGACCTGGAAACCGGACGCGGACGCAACCGGGCTGACCAGCGCCCCGGCCACGGCCATGCTCAAGGCGGCGAGTGCCACGCCAGCCAAGCCGGGCACCGACAACGATTGCTTGCTCATCTAAGGAATCTCCAGTTTCAAGGATATTGAATCAGGCAAAACGGAGCAGCCAGCCCGGGAGAGGGGATCGCACCGTTTGCACCTTTCATACGCTTGTATGAATTTTGTTGCGGCGACTATCGCATTGCGGCGAAATCCGCGCAAGTACGTGGATCAAGGCGATCCGATACGCGGTCGTGGTCCGGCATGGATGCATCAGTCAACAGGTACCTGACCGCGACGGACAGCCGTGAGCGTGGCGAGTAGCGCGCTGTGCCATCAGAAAATCTGGTTGTGACCGGTACATGCGCATTGCCTATACTTGGCCGTCCGCCGCGCGAGCTGGGGCCTGCGAACGCCATGCAAGCGGTCGCGCCCCCGGATCAAGTCCGGGGCAGGCTTGACCATTTGTCTGCGGGGCAAGGAAGAGTGAGGGAGATGTATGTCGATACATAGACGAGCGATGACACAGCCATGCGGGCGAATGGCCGCGGCCCGGAGGGTTGTTCCGCAGCGGCTGCCATCGGTCGGCGTGCGCCTTGGCCATAGAACCACGCAGCCTGCCCCGGACTCCGATCCGGGGGCGCTGCGGCGCGCACCTCGTCTGACAACCGCTGCGGAAGCAACGCGGCTCGTTTGGCATGGCGTTCACAGGCCCTGACATGCCCAAGCCCCTCCGCCGGCCGCCGCTCGCAAGATCGCTGCCTTGTTTCCTGCCATCGCTGATCGCGGTGCTGCTTGCGATCTGGATCCCGCGGCCGTGGGAGCGTTATTCACTGTTGCTGCTGCTGATCGGCGCCTCGTTGTCGATGGCGGCGGCATGCCACGCGATCGGTTTCGGTTGCGAGTCGAGCTTCACGCGCGCGGCGTTGCGGCGCGGCCCGGCCCACCTGATCGCGTTGGCGATCCACACGGCAGTGGTATTCGTGCTGACCGCCTGGCCGTTGGTGGTGCTGTCGCAGGCGCCCTCGCTGGCGGCGACGTTGGGGCTGTGTGTCGCGCTGGTGATCGCACTGGCGGTGCTGTGGCGGTTGTGGCCGGTGTTCGGTCTGGTGTTCCAATGGGACGACGCGTTTCCCGCCGGTGCAGAACACTCGTGGATCACCACCGCACTGGCGCGCAGCGCCACCTTCGCACGACACCTGACGCGCGGCCGGGATTTGTTCGTGGCGCACTTCCTGCCCGCCGCGCTGGCGCAACTCGTGATTGCATTCGGCGCCCTCACCCTCGCGGGCATCGGCGCCAACCTGCCCGATGAAATTCGTACCGCCGCATTGTTCGTATTCGCGGTGGTGGTGCTGCCCCTGTGTTCACTGGTCGTCGCCAACCGTACCTTGCGGCTGCTGTTCGACGACCGCGGTCGACGCGGCTTGCCGCCGATCGGGCCGCCGCCGGCACCCGATCGCGAACCGGATGCAGTGGACAGTCCCGCAGCCGGCGGCCGGGACGAAGAAGCACCGCCGACGACCGCAGCGTCCGGGCCCGTCGAACCCGCGCTGCCGCAAACGGCACTCGACGAGAACCTGCTGGCCGCGGTACGCACCGGCGACTTTGCGGCAGCCAACGACTGGCTCGCGCGCGGGGCGGATCCGGATTCGGCGCCGGCCGCGGGTGCACGTGACCAGCGTTCGGCCCTGGTGCTGGCGGCCGAATTGCCGGACACGCGCCTGCTGCGCGCGTTGATAGGCAAGGGCGCCGATGTGAACCGGTCGCATGCCGGCCTGACGCCACTGCTGGCCGCGACCCGCTGCTGCAGCCACGGCCGGCCGGAAACGGTCACCACGCTCGTCGCCAACGGCGCCGATCCCGCGCTCGCCGACAGCGAGGGCAACACGCCCCTGCACCACGCGGCGTTGTGCGCGGAACCGGCGGTGGCAGCGATCCTGATCGACGCGCAAGCGCCGCTGGAAAGCCGCAACCGTCGTCAGGCGACACCCCTCGCCGTCGCTGCCGGCGCCGCGAACTGGGCGCTGCTGCGCTTCATCGTCGCACAGGGCGGGCGCGCCGACACGGCAATGCCGGCTGCGGCCGGCATTGCCGAAGACGACCCCGAAGGCGTGCGAATCCTGCTGAAGCACAAGGCGCCGGTCGACGCCACCGATGCATTGGGGGCAACCGCATTGCTGCATGCCGCGCGCGAGAACAACCCGGAGATCGCGCGTGCGCTGCTGGACGCCAATGCCGATGCCGCCGCCGCCGACCGCTATGGCACCACCCCGTTGATGGAAGCCGCGCGCGCAGGTGCTGCCGGCATCGTGACCCTGCTTGCGGTAAAGAAACCGAACGTGGACGCCTGCGATCAGCACGGCCGCACCGCGCTGATCCTGGCCTGCCAGTCACCGCGCGCCAACACCGATTGCCTGCACGCAC
>JBOHYV010000305.1:0-3775 GCA_050738135.1 Rhodanobacteraceae bacterium
AGCCGCGATGCGCGCTGCCATCGAACCGGCGATGTATGCGACCGACGTTGCAGTCGAGCAAGCCGCGGCCGGCGTGCCGTTCCGCGATGCGTATCGGGCCGCCGCGGAAGCCGCGGACACGGCTGGGCAGGGTCGTACGCCGGAGCAGAGCCTCGCCGCTCGCACCTCACGCGGCGCACATGCCGATTTGCGCCTCGGCGAATTGCGCGCGCGGTTGGATGACCTGTAGGCGCGCCTTGTGCTCGACAGCGGCGCAGTGAAGAGAATTCGCGCTCGGGTGTATACATGAGGGAAGGCCGCCCGCTTCGGCGGTCATGGGGTCATGTCATGAAACTTGCACTTCGACTTCTGGGCGGCGCGTTGCTGGCTTTGGTGTTGGCCGGTTGCCACGCGCCGCCTGACAACACGGGTCAGGTGTCCACGCTGCAACTCAAGCTGTACAAGGTACCGGCACTGGAATCCTCGACCATCCGGCAAGCGCTGTTGCAAGTCCTCGCCGGCAGCGCCGCAGCCGGCCATGTCAGCATGCGGGTCACCGAACCCTTCCCGGGTACTTTAATGGTGCTGGCGCCCAAGAGCCTTCAGTCCAGCGTGGGGAGTGCCATTGCTGCACTCGACAAAGCAGCTGCCAAGGTTGCTGAGCCGGGGCGTCTGCAGGTGCATTTCTGGGTGATCGCCGCGCTGCCGGGCAAGGGCGAGGACAGCCCGGCATTGCAACCATTGGCGCAAACTCTTGACGTGCTGCGTACCTCGCTTGGGCCAAGCCACTTTGCGTTGGAAACAACCGTCGGTGAAGTCGCCACGTTTGGCGAGCATGGTTATGTCAGGACCGGAGATGCGCGTCTTTTCGCCTTCACGGCCCGCCCGGGACGCAATGGCGGGATCGATCTGGAAATGGATTACAGCGACAAGCAGCATCGTGGTATTGGAAGAATGCAAACGACGGTTGCAACATCCCCCGGCCAATACGTCGTGCTGGCGCAGGCTCCAGGCTCAAACTCGTCAGGGCAATCTTCCGGGAAAACCTCCAGCCCGCCCGCGTTGTTGCTGCTGGTTGCGCGGGTGGACCGCATCGAACCCGGGAAACAGTGAGCCCGCTCCGTGACGTTGCGCGAGGATGCGCTGTACGCCAGTTACCGACGTTTGGAGCGGCCATTGTTCAACGTGTTGTATCGCCAGTTGTGGCAACGCGAGGATTGCCAGGACCTGATCCACGATGCCTACATCCGGGTGTGGGAACGGCGCGCCAAGGTGGATGAGGCCACGCTCGATGCACTGGTCTGGACCACCGCGTTGAATCTGGCCCACAACCGCCTGCGCCGGCGGCGGCTGTGGCGCAGCGAACCGATGGACGACAACCTGCCGACAACCGCCATGTCCGATCAAGACTTTTTGGCAACGCGCCGGTTGCGCGCGGCGCTGGGTCGCCTGCCGGCGGCATCGCGCGATGTGCTGCTGCTGTCGGAATTCAGCGGAATGCGTGGCCACGAGATTGCAGCCTTGTTGCGCATTCCGGCCGGCACCGTGGCCTCACGCAAACACCACGCCATGGCGCAGCTCAAGGCGCTGCTGCGAGATATCGTCGATGCGTGAATTCGAACGCCTGTTGCCCGACCTGGAGCCACCTGCGGGCGGTCTGGCGCGATTGCAGCGAAGCATGGCAGCGAGGCCCGGGCGAATGCACACGCCACGCTGGCGCTGGGCAGCGTTCGCGGCGGCGTGCGTGCTGCTGGTGGCGGCGGCCGCCTCGTGGCTGCCGCAGTGGACCGCCCGTCGGCAGCGTGCAAACGCCATGCTGGAGGCGCTGAGCGACGGCGTGTCGCCGAGGCCGCCCGCGGGCGGCATTCGGGTCGCCGGTGGCGCGGCCATCGAGCTGCCCAGTGGACAGTCCAACGTCAAGTTGTATCTGGTGCAGGCTGCGTCCCCGGGCGCGCTGCAGGATGCCGCTCAGAACGACATGAAGTAACCGCCATTGACGGGGATGTTGGCGCCGGTGATGAAGCCGGCGTCGTCGGCGGTGAGGAAGGCAACGGTGCGCGCGATCTCGGACGGCTCGCCGAGACGCCCCACCGGAATTTGCGCGACGATCTGGGCGCGGATGTCTTCGGGCACCTTCATCACCATGTCGGTCTTGCAATAGCCGGGTGACACGCTGTTCACGGTGACGCCCTTCTTCGCGACTTCGCGCGCCAGTGCCATGGTGAAACCGTGCATGCCGGCCTTGGCGGCGGAATAGTTGGTCTGGCCAAACTGCCCGGTCTGGCCGTTGACCGAACTGATGTTGACGATGCGCCCGAAGTTGCGGGCGGTCATGCCATCGACGGTGTTGCGACACATGTTGAACACACCGTCGAGATTGACGTGCATCAGTTCGCTCCACTGCGACTGGCTCATCTTCTTGAGGCTGGTGTCGCGGGTGATGCCGGCCGCGTTGACCACGATGTCCACGCTGCCGTACGTGTCGGCGACGTGCTTGACCAGATTGGCGCAATCGTCGTAGCTCGCGACGTCGGCGGGGGCGAACACGATGCTGCCGTTATATTCACGGGTTTCTTCGCGGAACGCGGCGAGGCGTTCCTGGCGATTGCCGAGGTCGGCGGCAACGACTTGACGCCCGTCCTTCGCGAGTCGCTTGCAGATCGCGGTGCCCAGCCCGCCGATGCCGCCGGTGATGACGGCTACACGCTTTGTCATGGAAATCCCTCGTAATGGTGCTGTCATCCATGACTGCGAAGTTCAAGAACAGCCACCCACGACCCGACGTCAGTCAAGCCGATGCGGCAGAGCGGCATGTGTTGCGCTGCAGCAATTGTCGGATGTTACGAAGCGTCGGGCAGGGTGTCAACGACGCTTGCGCGGAGGCTTTTTCTCGTCCGCGTCGGGTTCGGGAGGCGGCTGGGCCTCGGGCGCGGCACCCGCCTGCAGCGACTTCCACAGGTCGATGTTGCGCTCGGTGATATCGTCCAGCACCGACCACGGTGTCTGGCCCAGCAGGTTGTTCAACTGGTCGCGGAACTTGTGTTGCTGTTCCAGGAACACCTTGAGGCTGTTTTCCAGATAGCCCCCCACGAAGCCCTGCATGGCGTCGCCGTAGAAGCGGATGATCTGCGAGAGCAGGGCGGTGGAGAAGATCGGCTGGCCGTGTTGCTCGTGCTCGGCGATGATCTGCAACAGCACGGCGCGGGTCAGATCCTCATTGGTCTTGGCGTCGCGCACTTCGAAGTTTTCGCTCGCCAGCACCAGCTGCCGCACTTCCTCCAGAGTGATGTAGCTGGAGACGCGAGTGTCGTACAGGCGCCGATTGGGATACTTCTTGATGACGCGCGGTGATGCCATGCCGCAAAGTTAGCACGGGTTGCGGCAGCGCACCAGAGGACCGCTGAATAACCTGCTGCGCTCGGCAGCTTGCGCGCCGGCGTCACGCAATCTGCCTTCGCTCGCGACGGTTCTTCAACGGCCCTTTGTCAAGGTGCTCCCGGCCCGCTGCCGGGCGTGCTTTCGCCCAACGGCAGTACGGTGTGGCCATGGATCTCGTTGATGATCTCGGCGGCCGCGATGTAGATGCCGACGACCGCGGTGACGAGGCCGAGGTAACCACCGAGGACCGTCAAGGCGTTCAGACCCGTCCAGTTGGCCAGTGCGTAGGCAAGCAGCGACAGGCACAGGCCCAGGGTGAACAGCATGCGGGCAACGCCGTCCTTGCACGCAGCAAGCCATATGCAGAAAGCCAGGAACGCCCACACGATGTAATACCAACCCAGAAAGCCGGGTGTCG
>JBOHYV010000306.1:0-3745 GCA_050738135.1 Rhodanobacteraceae bacterium
CCGTGTTCGACCGTGCCGGGGTTGGTTTCAAGCGTGACCTCGCAATCGCGTGCGAATGCGATCCGTTCGGAAGCACCGCCCAGGATCGCGGCGATCGAAGCCGGTGCAAACAGGCTGGGCGTGCCACCGCCAAAGAACACGCTGTGGATTTCGCGCCCCGCGACCGCATCGCCGAAATCGGCGAGATCGGCATCCAGGTCCGACAGCAGTGCGGCAACGTATGCGGACTCGGGCATCACCGCGCGCAGCCCGTGCGAGTTGAAATCGCAGTACGGGCATTTCTTTACGCACCACGGGATGTGGATGTAGAGAGCGAGCGGGACTCGGGACTCGGGACTCGGGAAAGCTGCTCTCGTCGCTGCGGGCGAGCAATTGCCGATGGGCGACGTATCTGGGCGTGCGCGAAGATGGACCATTCAGGATGCCCGAGTCCCGAATCCCGAATCCCGAGTCCCCAGCAATTCACGCAACACCGCCAGCGCCTGTCCGCGATGGCTGATCCGGTTCTTGACGGCCGGTTCGAGTTCGGCGGAGCCGAACCCGTGGCCATCGTGGGGCAGGAACACCGGGTCATAGCCGAAGCCGCGTTCGCCGCGCGGCGCGGTCAGCACCTGGCCATGCCAGCGGCCGATCGCGATGAGCGGATCGGGGTCGTCGGCGTTGCGCAGCAGGGCCAGCACGCAGGTGAAGTGCGCCGTGCGTTCCGGGTCCGGGACGTTCGTCAGTTCGCGCAGCAGCCTGGCGTTGTTGGCGGCGTTGTCGCCATGCACACCGGCGTAGCGTGCGGAGTAGAGGCCCGGTGCTCCGCCCAGCGCGTCCACGCAGATGCCCGAGTCGTCGGCCAATGCCGGCAGGCCGGCCGCGCGCGCGGCTTGCCGGGCTTTCAGGATTGCGTTCTCGACGAAACTGCGGCCGGTTTCCTCGGCTTCGTCGATGCCGAGCGTCGATTGTGCGATGAGTTCGATCCCGCTGCCGGCAAGGAGCTCACGCAGTTCCACGAGCTTGCCGGCGTTGCCGCTGGCCAGCACCAGCTTCATTTCGCCAGCGCCATCCTCTGCGCTTCGATCAATTCGCCGATGCCCTTCTGCGCCAGCGTCAGCAGCGCATCCAGTTCTTCGCGCCGGAACGCGTGCCCCTCGGCGGTACCCTGCACCTCGATGAAGCCGCCGCCATCGTTCATTACCACGTTCATGTCGGTGTCGCAGTTGGAATCTTCAGCGTAATCGAGGTCCAGCACCGGCGTGCCCTGATGGATGCCGACCGACACCGCCGCGATCGCGCCGTGGATCGGATTGCGTTTCAGTGCGCCGCGTTTCATCAAAACGTCCACCGCGTCGACCAATGCCACGTAGGCACCGGTGATGGAGGCGGTACGGGTGCCGCCGTCCGCCTGCAGCACGTCGCAGTCGAGCGTGATCACGCGCTCGCCCAATGCCGCGCGATCGATGCAGGCACGCAGGGAGCGCCCGATCAGGCGCTGGATTTCCATGGTACGGCCGCCCTGCTTGCCGCGCGCGGCTTCGCGCTGGGTGCGTTCGCTGGTGGCGCGCGGCAGCATGCCGTACTCGGCGGTGACCCAGCCCTCGCCCTTGCCGCGCAGCCACGGTGGCACGCGTTCCTCGATGCTGGCGGTGCACAGCACCCGGGTGTCGCCGCAAGCGATCAGCACCGAGCCTTCGGCGTGGCGGGTGAAGCGGCGTTCAATCTCGATGGCGCGCAGTGCATCGGGCGCGCGGCCGGAAGGACGGGGAGTGTTCATCGGAAGGTATCCGGGCAGAACGGGACAGTTTACCATCCCGGTTTGTCGAAAGCCTTGGAACGAGACCGATGATCCGCAGCATGACCGCCTACGCGAACACGGAAGACACGACGCCGCAAGGCTGGCTGGCGTGCGAGCTGCGGGCGGTCAATTCGCGTTTTCTCGAAACCGGAATACGCCTGCCGGACGAACTGCGCACGCTGGAACCGCAACTGCGCGAGTGCATCGCGGCACGGCTGTCACGCGGCAAGGTCGATGCCACGTTGCGTTACCGCGCGCCCATGGCTGCGGCCGACCTGTTGCTCGATCAGCACACCGCGGAGCAACTGGCAACGGTCGCGGATTCGCTGAAGACGAGCTTTCCGCAGCTTGCGACGGATTTTGCGGCGTTGCTCGATTGGCCCGGTCTGCTGGTCAAGCCGGAACTCGATCAGGGCGGGTTGGCGCAGGCCGCGCTGGCGCTGCTGGGACGCACGCTCGGCGAGTTCATCGCCGGACGCGAACGCGAGGGCGAAAAACTTGCAGCGGCGTTGCGCGAGCGGCTGGGCGGCATCGCACGGATCGTTGCCGAAATACGGGCGCTGCTGCCGGATATCCGAGTCGCGCTGCGCGCCAAGCTGGAGGCGCGGCTGGCCGAACTCAGGCAGTCAGCCGATCCGGGTCGGCTGGAACAGGAACTGGTATTGCAGCTGTCGCGCATCGATGTGGACGAGGAACTCGATCGACTCGATGCCCATGTTGTCGAAGCGCGCCGCGTGCTCGGGCTGGACGAGCCGGTCGGTCGGCGGCTCGACTTCCTGATGCAGGAATTCAATCGCGAGGCCAACACGCTGGCATCGAAATCGATCGACCCGCGCGCCACCCGCGCGGCGGTGGACCTCAAGGTGCTGATCGAGCAAATGCGCGAGCAAGTCCAGAACCTGGAATGACGATATGTACGTTCGGAGCTGTCCGTCCATCCCACTTGGCGGCGCGCAAGGACAACCATCACTCTCTGACATACGCGAAGCACACATTGTTGACCTAGGCGCATCCATTGGACGCGTTGTTTATGGATTTGGCATTGACGGAGCGGAGCGACCACTGGCAGGGCATGGGCGTGTACCTGAAGCTGGCACAGGAGCGCAAAGCTAATGCGGGGCGACGCTGGAGACGCTATCGGTCAAGTTGCTGCGCGAATGGAGGCGATGGCTGGGCGGCTTCTAAGCCGGGAAACTCCCGCCGGCACGAACTATGCTTGCCTTCAGTGAAACCGAATAGGGGCATCTGCCGAAGGATCGGCCAACGGAGGGGACGCGGCACAATGGGCGACGACAACTATCGCGAGCTAGCGACCTACAAGGCGCATGCCATCGGCCTGTCGGATCGCTGGTCGGCATTCCGCAGTCGGCGCGAGGACATGCTTGCCCAAGCACGACGTTTCGGCGCCGTTCCGGAAAAGGCTACCGAAATCATCGTCGGAACGTTGCTGACGGAAGTCCTGGACTGGACCACCCACGATCTCAATTGGCAACTTGCCTATGCCGATCTCGTGGTCACGCGCAATTACTGCAAACACCTCCTGATCGAGACGAAGCGACCGGGCACACTGTGCACCAAACGTGACGCCATCATCCGGGCATGCGAGCAGGCCCACCGCTACGCTTCCGAGCAGCACGTCAAGACGATCGCGGTGAGCGATGGCTATATCCTGCGGGCGCTCGACGTGGCAGATGGCGGACTGCGAATCCGCTGCACGATTGCTCTTGATGACCCGGCGCCTCCCGCTGATCCGCTGTGGTGGATCAGTGTGCATGGCATCTACCGCGCTCCACCAGCTGCCGCTGGGAGTGATCCTTATTCCATTTCTACTTCGTAAGTGCATCAATAATCCAGGGCCAAGCGACGATTGAACGCACGGCGTCGAGTCTTTGTTCGGTGGCATGAAGGCTGGCGACGAGGTGATCTTCGAGCGCATCGAGGCTGTCGAACACCCGATTGTGGAAG
>JBOHYV010000307.1:0-3734 GCA_050738135.1 Rhodanobacteraceae bacterium
GAGGGTGATTGCTTCCATCGCGCAAGCTTAGCGCATGCCACTGGCCTTCCCCCTCGCTTGCGAAGGGGGATCGATGGGATGCGCTTTGCCGTTCGCGGTGATACCGGTTCGCTTCGGCGTGCAACACCCCCCCCCCCCCCCCCCCGCGCATTGCGCGCAGCGCGCCGGAATGACGAATGCGGGTTGAGGCATCCTGGGTCCCGCTACAGCGAGCGCAAGCGGCCGCCGTCCACGGGCAAGTTGATGCCTGTGATGTAGCCCGCGGCGGGCGAGGCAAGAAACGCAACCGCGGCCGCGATTTCGGCGGGATCGGCGAAGCGGTGCATGGGGATTTCCACTTCCATCGCGTGCTGCGTGTCGTCGATGCTGCGGCCGGATTTTTTGGCACGGGTCGCGACGATCTGTTCGATGCGTGGCGTATGGGTCGAACCCGGCAGCACGTTGTTGACGGTGATGCCGGAGGCTGCGAGTTCCGCCGCAAGGGTCTTGGCCCAGCTGGCTACCGCCCAGCGGGTGGTGTTGGACACGCCGAGCCCCGCGATCGGCTCCTTCACCGAGGTCGAGATGATGTTGACGATGCGCCCGAAGCCCGCCGTCTGCATGCCGGGAATCACCGCTTCGGCGAGCACATGGTTGGCGACGAGGTGCTTGCGATACGCATCCAGGAACGCGTCGACCTGCGCGCCGTGGGCCGGACCGGGCGGCGGGCCGCCGGAATTGTTGACGAGGATGTGCACGGGATGCGCCGCGACGAGCGCCTGCACGGCCGCGCGCAAACCATCGGTATCGCCGGAATCGGCGATGAGGTGATCATGTGTTTGCGATGCGTGGGTGCGGGGCAAATCCGCGACAACTTGTTTCAGGACATCACCGCGCCGCGCGAGCGCGGTCACGTTCGCGCCGAGCTTCGCCAGTTCCACCGCGCACGCTCGGCCGATGCCTTGCGATCCGCCGCACACCAACGCGTGGCGGCCGGTCAGATCGAGATCCATGCTGCGTTCTCCTTGAACAATGATTTCCCACCAGCCGATCGGTGCCGCATTCGAAGCGGCTGTTGTGAACAGTCAGGCCAGAGAAGGCCGATTCCGATGTTCCCATGTGTCGGCAGTTCTGCTTGCTCAAAGCTCAAGGGACGTCGCGATCAGGGATGATCGCATGAATCAGCGATTTTGCAGCGCATTGCGCAGCTCAGGCAGCAGACCCCCACCGGCCGTGGGTCTGCCGCACAGGCCATTGTCCACCGCGCTGGCGTAGGCGGGCGTCATCTCGCCAAGGTACAGGGTTCCCACCGGACCATGCGGCACATTGAAGCTGCCGCTGGTGACGGGAGCCGCGAACTGGACGCTGGCGAACGCCGAGGCCGTCGGCACGCTGACGCTGCTGAAGCTGGTTGGCGACTGCGCCCAGTAGGTCGTTGCCGCGAGTTGGTCGCTGGAAGTCGTGACCACCAGGTACTGCGCATCCGGATTGTCGATCTTCACGGCGCCGAAGCCGCCGGACATGCTCGGTCGCCAGTTGATGTATACGCACAACGGTACATTGGTGGTGGAAATCGGCTGGTAGTTGGCATTCAACAGGGTGACGGTCGGCGCGAGCAGGAAGCTGTTGCCGAGGTGCCGCGCGCTGGGCCGGGTCTGGAATACGACGCGGTAAGGCTTCTTGAACTTCGGCAGCACGAAGGTCAGGAAATGCGTGCGGTCACCCTCCAGATTGGCGACCGGGCTGAACTTGTCGAGCGTGAATTCGCGCGGTCTGTCGGGCAACGTGTCGTGGAAGGGCAAGTCGGCCCACACGTGGCAACAGGGCGTCGCGGATGCCAGGCTTTGCATGGCGGCGTCGCGCGAAGGCGGCGGCGCGTCGTCGATCGTTCCCAGCAACGGCAGCTTGATGGCGTGGGTGCACCCGGCCAGCAGGATGGCTGCGATGAGGGACAGGAAAATGTGGAGGAGGCGTGTCACGGACATGGGATGAAGGGGAACGGCAACAAGGCGTCGCCAACGCAGGTGACGGCGCAATTCATTGATTCATGCAGTGTACAGGTTGGCGTGAAAAGAAAAACGGGTCGAAAGTCGTGGTTTTGGCGTTTCGCTGCGTGGACGTCTGCGGAGCACATCACGTTGCGACAGATCCGGAACCCGCAAGTTTCCTGCCGCGGGTCAGAATTCCGCGTGGCCCGGCGTGCGCGGGTAGGGAATCGCGTCACGGATGTTGGAAAGCCCGCATACGTAAACCAGCAGGCGCTCGAAACCGAGCCCGAAACCCGCATGCGGCACCGTTCCGTAGCGGCGCAGATCGCGATACCACTGGTAACGCGAGGCATCGATGCCGAATTGCGCAATTCGGCGGTCGAGACAGTCGAGCCGCTCCTCGCGTTGCGAGCCGCCGATGATCTCGCCGATGCCGGGCGCCAGCACGTCCATCGCGGCGACGGTTTTTCCGTCGTCATTGAGGCGCATGTAGAACGCCTTGATCCCTTCCGGGTAATTCATCACCACCACCGGTCGCCCGACATGGACTTCGGTCAGCCAGCGTTCGTGCTCGGTTTGCAGGTCCACGCCCCATTCGACCGGGAATTCAAATTTCTGTCCGGATTTCTGCAAAGCGAGAACAGCTTCGCTGTAATCGATACGTTCAAAGGGCGAAGCGATGAATTTTTCGAGGCGAGTGATGGCATCTTTCTGGACGCGCTCGGCGAAGAACGCCATGTCGTCGGCGCTTTCGTCCAGCACGGCCTTGAAAATGGCCTTCAGGAACGCTTCGGCACAATCGGCATTGTCGTCAAGATCGGCGAACGCGATTTCGGGTTCGATCATCCAGAACTCCGCCAGATGGCGCGGGGTGTTGGAGTTTTCGGCCCGGAAGGTCGGGCCGAAGGTGTAGACCTTCGAGAGCGCGAGGCAGTAGGCCTCGACGTTCAGCTGGCCGGACACGGTCAGGAAGGCCTCACGCGCGAAAAAGTCGTGCTTGAAATCGATGGAGCCGTTGTCATCACGCGGCAGGTTGGCAAGATCCAGCGTCGAGACACGGAACATGTCCCCTGCACCTTCCGCATCGGACGTGGTGATGATCGGCGTGTTGACCCATACGAACCCCTGTGCCGTAAGGTGCCGGTGGATCGCGGTCATGGCGGTGTGGCGAACCCGCGAAATGGCGCCGAACAGGTTGGTGCGTGGACGCAGGTGTGCAACCTCGCGCAGGAATTCGGGCGAGTGCTGCTTGGGCTGGATCGGATAGGTTTCGGGGTCGTCGACCCACCCGGTCACGTCGATGGCATCGGCCTGCAACTCGATGGCCTGGCCCTTGCCCCGGGATGGCACCAGCTTGCCCCGCGCAACGATTGCGCAGCCGGCGGACAGCTTCTGCACCTCGTTCGCGTAGTTCGGCAAGGTCGCCGGTGCCACCACCTGCAGCGGCGCAAAACACGAGCCATCCGAGACGTTCACGAACGACAGCCCGGCCTTGGAATCGCGGCGGGTGCGCACCCAACCGCGCACCTCGACCGTCTCGCCCTGCGGCGTGCTGTCAGCCAGAACCTGTTTGACAGTGACCTTCGTTGCCGTCATTGCTTGAATTCCCGCCGCGTGCGCCGCATGTCGACCAAGCCGGGAATGATAACCGAAGCCCTTTGCTTTGCAGGAGCGCCCGCGAGCGCGGCCCGGGCTTGTTCCGTCCGCGCACGGTCGCTCCTACCATGCTTAGTTGTACACGAGTAACATGACCGCCGTGTCCATCGA
>JBOHYV010000308.1:0-3733 GCA_050738135.1 Rhodanobacteraceae bacterium
GAGGCCTTCGCCGTCGTCACCATGGCCGCGATGAAGGAACTCAAGCTGCCGCGCGAGAAAGTGAACGTGAACGGCGGCGCCTGCGCGCTCGGCCACCCCATCGGCTGCACCGGCGCGCGCATCACCACCACGCTGCTGCACGCGCTCAAGGCGCGCGGCGGCAAGCGCGGCATCGCGGCGCTGTGCATCGGCGGCGGCGAAGCCACCGCCATCGCCGTCGAAATGCTCTAACGCCGTCGCCCCGGCGAATGCCGGGGCCCAGTCAGACCTCGTATCCCGGCCGCAGGCCGGGATTTCCTTGTCGATCCGACGTTCTTGAAGTGTAGAAACTGGACGGCAAAGAACCGGCAACCCCAAACTAATAGTAGAGAAAGGCGATTCTCAATCCGGCGCATGCGGTAATGGCGACGATGGCGAACACCCCCACCACGTCGGCGATGGTTAGGTCGCGAAGCGCTGGTGCGAATGTCTCTCGCTTCGTTCCCCTACCCGCACCGAAATGCCCTTTGAAACGGATGACGTCGGCCTTGAGGGCTTCGTCCAGCGACTTGGCCACGACCCTTTCACCAAGTTCCTGGGCCATCGGCTCGACTGCCTCAGGGCCTCTGGTGTTTGCGAGAGCGACTTCGACTCCCGCCTTTGCGAAGAATGCGGTGAGGGTTCGTCCGACGTTTCCGGTTCCAATAACGCTGCAAGTCATAGCGTGTCTCCAATTGATTTACTGGTTAGTGACGGGATTGCCTCGGATCCCAGACCATGGTTAGTCGCGTTCACCCCGCGTTGTGTGCCGCGAGGTGAACATGGCTTGGGTCAAGCAGCCTCGGCGAGAACTTCGCTGATCGAGTCACGCGCGGCCTGCATCGCCCGCTCCTTTTGCTCGGCACCCATGGCGACGCCCTCGGCACGCACGATCTCGATGTCGGTGATGCCGAAGAAGCCAAGCACGGTGCGCAAGTACGGTTCCTGGAAGTCCATCGCTGCGCCCGGTCCCTGGCTGTAGATACCGCCGCGACTTGACGCGATGATCACCTTCTTGCCGCCGGCCAAACCTTCGGGACCATTGGCGTCATAACGGAACACCTTGCCCGGAATGGCGATGCGGTCGATCCAGGCTTTCAACTGCGTGGAAATACCGAAGTTGTACATCGGCGCGCCGATCACGATGACGTCGGCGGCCATGAACTCGTCGAACACGGCTTGGCCCAAGGCGTCCGGTTCGCGGCTGGCGTCCACCACCGGCATCCAGTGCGGGATGGGGTTGGCCGCCAAATCACGATAGACAATTTCGATGCCGGGCTGCCGTCGCTTCCATTCCTGCACGATCATCGCGCTCAACTGGCGCGAAACGGAAAACTGGCCGAGGGCGCTTGAGTCCAGGTGTAAAAGCTTCATGGTCGATACTCCTAGAAAGTTGTCTCGTATCCACCGATGCGAGTGACATTGAGTATATGAGGTGAACACTGGAATGATAAGTAGGCTAAAATAGAACTCAGCGTTCACATCGAGAAACGATGATGCGGGAACAGCGCGGCGCCTTTCAGGATCTCAACGACCTGTACTTTTTCGCCGCCGTGGTCGAGCACGGGGGCTTCTCCGCGGCCGGCCGCGCGCTGAGCGTACCCAAGTCGCGCCTGAGCAAACGCGTGGCACAGCTGGAGGAACGCCTTGGCGTGCGCCTGTTGCAACGGACCACGCGCCGATTCGTGGTGACCGAGGTCGGGGAGCGCTTCCTCAGCCATTGCCACGCGGTGTTGGAGGAAGCACAGGCGGCACAGGATGCGGTCGACGAATTACGCGCCGAGCCGCGCGGCATCGTGCGCATCAGCTGCCCGACCTCGCTGGCGCAGACCGTGGTGGCGCAGGTGCTGCCGGATTTTCTGGTGCAATGCCCCAAGGTGCAGCTGCGGCTGATAACCACCGATCGCCGCGTCGACGTGATTGGCGAGGGCATCGACGTCGCCATACGCGTGCGCACCAAACTCGATACCGATGCCACTTTGATCGTGCGCAGCTTTGGCCAATCGCGCGCCATCCCCGTGGCCACGCCAGCGTTGCTTGATAGCCTTGGACGACCGACTGTGCCAACTGAACTGACGCGTCTGCCGGCGCTATCGATTTACGAGCACGATGGCGCGCAGATCTGGGAGTTGGTCGACGCCGACGATAATCATGCCCACGTGGAAATGCAGGCGCGGGTCATCTGCGGCGATTTCGTCGTACTGCTGGAATCTGCGCGCCGCGGCATGGGCGTGGCCATGCTGCCGGAGTGGATTTCAGCACCGCTGCTCAGTGATGGCCAACTGGAACAGGCGCTACCGGGATGGAGCACACCGCAGGGCATCATGCACTTCGTTTACCCTACCCGTCGCGGCCTGCTGCCCGGTGTGCGCGCCTTGGTCGATTTTCTCGCCGAACGTCTGCCCATCGCCGCCCGCGAAAAGCACGAGGAATGCCAACGTCTCGCGGCACCGTCCTGACGACAATCTTGCCCCTCGCCGGTAGTGGACATACCCGTGTAGTGAAGCAAACCCGCGACGAATATTCTCGCGATGCCCGAGGTCACAAGTGGACTGCGCAATGCACTCAGCACCTTCGCGGGCATCGTCCGAACCGATTCCACAAAAGTTTGATCCAATCCCCACAAATATTGCCAACAGTCCCGTTCAGAAGCGTGAGATCTCGCTTGCAGAGCCGGACTTTACCTATGAGCCGAAGGATTTGGCACGCAGGAACGGTTCCAGGCGCGTCAGCGGTGGATATTCTTCGCGCAGCGCTTTGATGTCGGCTTCGTACCCATCGGATTGAAACCAGCGGTACATCGCAGCCAGTTCTTCGCCAGCCTGTTTCGTGAAGGCGTCCCACGGCAACTGCAGGTATTCGACCTTGCGGCCGATGACGCGGCCGAACGTTTCCGCTATTTCTGTCATCGTCAACTCGTCACCGGCGATTTCGACCGCGCGTCCGATCCATTCGTCCGGATTCGCAAAAGCAAGTGCGGCAAAGGCGCCGATGTCATCCACGGCAATCTGCTGAAACGGCGTGTCGGGATCAAGCGGCTGAGGAAGTTTCCCGCCGACGATCGCATCCTTGAAATTCATCCAGTTGTCCATGAAGTAGACCGGGCGCAGAATGGTGGCGGGCAAACCGAGCTTGCGGATGTGCTCTTCAATCTCCCACTTGCTGTCAAAGTGCGTGATGCCCGTTCCGCGCTCGGCGCCGCCGACGGAACTGTAGACGAAGTGTTCGATGCCCGCATCCCCGGCGGCCTCCGCGAATGCCTTGCCCTGCCGGACCTCGGCCTCCATGCCCGACTTCCAGAAATTCTGCACGCTGTAGGCGCCATACGCGCCGTCCAGTGCCCGCTCGAGACTTGCGCGATCGTCGAAATCGCCCACCACGACCTCGGCACCCCGCGCGGCAAACGCCCGGGCGATTTGCTGTTCGGGGTCGCGGGTAAGGACGCGAACTTGGAAACCCTTATCAAGCAAATGCCGGGCGACGGCGCCGCCCTGCTGCCCGGTCGCACCGCTCACGAGGATGGTACGGGTTGCGGGATCAATCATGACTTTTCTCCTGCGCTGCAATCGCATCCAGTTTAACCGCCATTTCCGCCGGAAGTTGCAACGCCGTGGCCCCAGGATTTTCCCGCAAGTGCGTGGCGGGCGCGGTGCCTGGAATCGCAGGCTGTTGGGCGCGCGACGCAGCAGCCAGGTGAGTGCGGCCTGCATCGGCG
>JBOHYV010000309.1:0-3717 GCA_050738135.1 Rhodanobacteraceae bacterium
AACGTCGCCCACCAGCGGCTGGAAGTCGGGCTTGCCGATCACCAGCATCGCCCAGAACGCGGCCACCGCAAAGATGAGGTTGAAGCCGGGCCCCGCCAGCACGATCAGTACGCGCTGCCAAAGCGGCTTGCCGGTGAATTCGCGCGGGCGGTCCGCGGGTGCGACGTCGCCTTCGCGTGCGTCCAGCATCTTGACGTAGCCACCCAGCGGTATCCACGCCACGCAATATTCCGTACCGTCCTTGCCGAACCACGACTTGATCGGCTTGCCGAAACCGATCGAGAAGCGCAGCACCTTCACCCCGCAGCGGCGCGCGACCCAGAAGTGCCCGAACTCGTGGAAGGTTACCAGGATGCCCAGGGTGACTATCAGCCACCATACCGAGCCCAGAATGTTCAGAAAAACGCTCATGCGGTCACAATCGTATATCCGTCGGACATCATCATAAGCCAGGACCGACTTGTGCATTCAGGCGCATGGGTTCATGGACCGCGGGCGACGCGGTCAGTTCCGCCCTCGTGGGAACAGCTGGAGGACCGTCGCGAGCGAAGGCAGCGTCGTCCATGGCCACAGCGCTCCGTGTTCGCCGGAGCACAACCGCTTCAGCCGCGTGCTGTCCACAGGTGGAAACCGGCAGGGTGGAATCCGCGTAGCGGCTCCACCAGCCGGGTTCCACCCTACAGCCCGAGCAGGAACTTGCCCAGGACGAAAAACGGTATTGCCGCGACGAGGGAATCCATGCGGTCGAACACACCGCCGTGGCCCGGGAACAGGGTGCCGGAATCCTTGGCACCGGCGTGCCGTTTGACCAGGCTTTCGAACAGATCGCCCACGATCGAAAACAGCACCGTGATCAAGCCCAGTGCCACGATCGCGGGAAGGCGATCCGCCGGCACCTTGAGCAGCACGCCGCCAATCAGGCTCACGACACCCGCACACACCAGCGCACCATACACGCCTTCGCGGGTCTTCCCGGGACTGATCGCGGGCGCCAGCTTGGTGTGGCCCCAGCGTCGGCCCGCGGAATACGCACCGATGTCGGCCGCCACCACGATGCATGCGAAGAACAGTACCCACCAATCGCCGTGACCGGTCTCCGGCCTGGCCATGTCGCCGTGCATGACCACCAGCGCACACCAGGCCGGCGCCACCACGAACGCGCCCGCCGCGAGCTTCAAAAGCGCATGCAGGCGGGTGGGTTCGGCCCCGAAATGGAGGTGCCCCAGCCAGACCACTGCAAGCAGCCACCACAGCAATCCGGCAAGCGTGGGGAGCCACCACCAGGGCGTCTTGCATGCGTGCCAAAGCAGTGCGAACAGGATCGCGTAGCCGAGCAGCGAGGCCAGCCGCAGCGGGTACCCGCGCACGCCGGCCATGCGGGTCCACTCCCACATGCCGAGCAGGAAGATCAGCCCGAGCAGGGTCGCGAACACCGATGACTTGGTGAGAAAAATAAGCGCAACGATCAGTGGCGCAAGGACGACGGCGGTGATGACCCGCTGCTTCAGCATTGGCGGGGTCTGCCAAGGCGATGCCAAGTGAGCCGTGTTGCTTCCGCAGCGGTTGCCAGGCAAGGTGCGTGCCGCAGCGCCATGGTGGTGGCAGCGTTTCGCGAGCTCATCGCCAACTCAAGTCAACCCCATGCTCTCTCACGCAAGCCCCTTTCGGCAATCGAGGATCATCGCCGATCCGCAAATGTTGAATACGGCAGCGTATCCCGTGTTTCCCTACAGGGCTAGCAGTTCCTGTTCCTTGGCCTGCACCGCCGCATCGACCTCCTTGATGAAGCGGTCGGTCAGCTTCTGCATGTCATCCTGCCCGCGATGCTCGTCGTCTTCGCTGATCTGCTTGTCCTTGAGCAGGTTCTTGATATGCTGCATCGCGTCGCGGCGGATGTTGCGCACCGCAACCTTGGCATTTTCGCCCGCGTGGCCCACGTGCTTGGCCAGTTCCTTGCGGCGCTCCTCGGTCAGTGGCGGCATGTTGAGGCGGATGGCGGTGCCGGCGGTGGTGGGCGTCACGCCAAGATCGGAGCCCATGATGGCTTTTTCGACCGCCGCGACCATCTGCTTCTCGTAAGGCGTGATCGTCAACGAGCGTGCATCCGACACGGCCACCGTCGCGACCTGGTTGATCGGCACGTCCGAGCCGTAGTAGTTCACCTTGATGCCTTCCACCAGCGCGGTGCTGGCGCGGCCGGTGCGCAGGTGCGACAGCTCGTGGCGCAGTGCATCGACGCTTTTGCCCATGCGGGTCTGGCTGTCGCGTTTGATATCGTCGAGCATGGCGCGCGGTCCCGTTTTGTCAGTCGGCAAGTATAGCCGTGGGCACCGTGCGTGTTGCCTTTCGCCTCTGCCTTCGGGAGAGGGGGCGTGAAACGCCGCTTTTTCTTTTGCGCGTAGCGTCGGGTGAGGGCACGCGCTCGCACGTGGTTGCACATGCGGTGCCCGTATTTGGTTCGGCTCGCCTCCGCGGCGAGCGAGCCACTTTTGTTACGGCAAAAGTGGCCAAAACCATTGCGCCGGGCATGACGGTTTCAGCGACGTCGTGTCGCTGAAACTACCCTTGGTGCTCGCCGAACGGCAGCCGCGCCGAACTCGGCCATCCTTGGCCTCGAACATGCGGCGCTTGCTCTGCCGTTCGGCTGCGCGCCGCGGCGTCATGCAACGGCGCGATGGTCGCTTCGCTGACGGCCATCCATGGCCTGCTCGAAGCGGACGCGGTGAGTCGCTTCGTCGGTTTGGAAAGGATCTTCAACACAATGCCGTAAAACGACATCCCTGTCTTGATTCCGCGCGTTTGCAGACGCGCATGCCACAGCCTTGTCCCCTCTCCCTTCGGGAGAGGGGGCGCGTAGCGTCGGGTGAGGGTTCGGGTCGTCGCGTGATGTCAGACGACATCCACGTCTGATTCCGCGCCGGCCCGCTTGGCGCGAGAAGCGCAGGGAAGTTGAGGCAACACGATGTTGCCGAAACCGTCATGCCCGGCGCAATGGCTTTGGCTACTTTCGCTGTAACGAAAGTAGCCCGCGCGCAAGGACTGCGTGCGGAATCAAGACATGGATGTTGGGTCCAGTGGCTCGAAGGCAGCACGGTCCCCGCTCAGTGGTCGGTGACCAGCGTTCCTATCGACTCGCCGCGCAGGATCCGCATCAGGTTGCCCGGGCAGGTCATGTCGTAGATGCGCAGCGGCAGGCCGTGGTCGCGGCACAGTGCGATCGCGGCGGTGTCCATCACTTTGAGATTCCGTGCGATCACTTCCTCGTAGCTGACGTGTTCGAAGCGCCGCGCGTCTTTCTTTTTTCTGGGGTCGGCGCTGTACACACCGTCCACCTTCGTGGCCTTCAACAAAAGATCCGCGCTTACTTCGATTGCGCGCAGTGCGGCCGCGGAATCCGTGGTGAAGAACGGGTTGCCGGTGCCGCCCGCGAACAGCACGATGCGGCCCTTTTCGAGGTGCCGGATCGCGCGTCGGCGGATGAAGTCCTCGCATACGTCGTGGATCTGGATCGCGCTCATCACCCGCGCGAAACCGCCACGTTTCTCGACCGCGTCCTGCATCGCCAGCGCATTCATCACCGTGGCCAGCATGCCCATGTGGTCGCCGGTGACGCGGTCCATCCCGGCTTCGGCAAGCCCCGCGCCGCGAAAGATATTGCCACCGCCGATCACCACGCCCACTTCGACGCCGAACTTGCGTACTTCCAGGATTTCATCG
>JBOHYV010000310.1:0-3715 GCA_050738135.1 Rhodanobacteraceae bacterium
GCCGGCTTCGCCCGCAATTGGCGAGGGCACCCGGAAGATGCCGCTGCCGATGATGACCCCGATCACCACCGCCATGCCGGTGACGAGTCCCAGCTTGCGTGGCAGTTCGCGGGGGTTGGTCTGCGCCGATGAACTTGTCATGGTCGCGCAGACTACCAGCATTGACGCGAATCGGAAGATGCAAGCGACGCATGATGAATGCCAGGCGCCATTGCCGCATCCGCACGCATGGCGCGAGTCTCGATCAGACAATCGAGACCGCTTTCAGGATGTGGAGGGCCAATTATGCGCCCTGTCTCACCGGCTCCTCGTTGCAGGATGACGTCAGAACATTTGTTTGCAGCGGGGTTGCGAGCGGCGTAACGTGCTGCATTGACGCCGCCGACCGCCAACCCCATGACCCCCCACGGCGAAATCCAGCCGGACCGAAATCGGACCCGGCAACAACTTTCACCCATGGCCACGCGCCTGCTGGCGAGAGCCCGTCAGGAGTGGACTCGTCAACAGTTTGAAGCCGCGGAGCGGTCGTTGACCAGCGTGCTGGCGCTGGCGCCGGAAGACCCGGAAGCCACCCGGATGCTCGGGATGGTGGCGCAGCGACGCGGTCATCACACCAAGGCTGTCGAATGCTTCCAGCGGGTGCTGTCGACATGGCCGGAAGATTCCCCGTTGCGCGTCGGACTCGGGATTTCCCTGTATGAACAGGGCGAAGCCGCAGAAGCCCTCGTCCAATTGCGGCGTGCCTGCGAACTCGCGCCGAACTCGGCCTCGGCGTGGTTCAACCTCGGTGAGTCGCTCGGCCGCGAAGCTTGTACACGGGAAGCGGTCGCGCCCTTGCAGCGCGCGCTCGAGCTCGATCCTTCGCATCGCTCGGCCCGGCTGTCGCTGGCCCGGGTACAGGCCAGCCTTGGCCGGATCGACGCCGCTTTGGCCGGGTACCGCGCAATACTGCGGCGCGATCCCGGCAACGCCGATGCGTGGCACGGATTGTCGCTCAACGCTTCCCATCTCGACGCCGCGGAAACAGAGCGCCTGGAGCGTGCCTTCGCGCGCGAGGATTTGCCGGACCATGACCATGACCTGCTCGGCTTCGCCCTTGCCAGGGCAATGGAAAGCCAGGGTGACTACGCGCGTGCCTTCGAGGTGCTTCAACGGGTCAATTCTGCGCGGCGCGAGCGGATGAAATGGGATGCCGCCGGTGAGCGCATGCGGGTCGAGGCCATCCGGCACGCATTCACGGGCGAGCTGCCTGCGCCACTGGATCTGCAACTGGGCAACGAAGCGATCCTGATTGTCAGCATGCCGCGTTCCGGGTCGACACTGGTCGAGCAGATTCTGGCTTCGCATTCGCAGGTCGAGGGCGCCAACGAGATCAAGGACATGCGGAAGGTGATCGAGGCGGAAACGGAACGCCGCGGCACAACGTTTCCGCAGTGGGTGGCGAAGGCGACGGCGCAGGATTGGCAACGCCTCGGCAACGAATATCTCGCAAGCACCGCGCGCTGGCGCCAAACCCGGCCACGGTTCACTGACAAGAACCTCATGAACTGGCATTTCACGGGCGCAGCCCTGGCGATGATGCCCGCCGCACGCGTGATTGTGGTGCGACGCGACCCGGTTGAAGTCTGCCTCGCCTGCTACCGTCACGGTTTTACGGAAGAGGTGGGCTTTGCCTGCGACATCGGCGACACGGCCGATTACTGCATCGACTTCCTGCGCCTGACCCGTTTCTGGCTGGACAAGTATCCGAATCGCGTGTTCGACCTCGAATACGAGGCACTGGTGAGCGAGCCGGCGCCCGTGATTCGCCGCTTGCTGGACTTTTGCGGGCTGCCTTTTGAACCGGCGTGCCTCGATCCACACCAAACGACGCGCGCCGTGCTGACGCCGAGTGCCGCGCAAGTGCGCCAACCCATCCGCCGCGATACCGCACGCAGCACACACTACGGCGACAGGCTGGATGTTCTGCGTCAGCGGCTGCGGAATGCCGGTGTGCCGGCGAGATGAGCTACCGCGATGCCGTTCGGGCAGGTTGCCATGCCATGAAGTCCAGCAGTGCCGCATTCATGGTCTGCGGCTGCTGCAGAAACGCAAAATGGCTGGCCCCGGGAATGATCAGCTCACGCGCATCCGGAATCTGCGAAAACTGGTAATCGATGTTCTTGCGCTTGATAATTTCGTCATGGTCCCCGTCCACGATCCAGGTCGGAACCCGGATGGCTTGCAATTGCGCCGCGCTGATGTGCGGGCTGGTGTTCCACAGATTGCTCATTTTCCGGTGGAAGGCTTCGAAGTCCCGTGGCGTGGGCGACAGTTTCAGAAAACCGCTTCGCATGAGCCTTGAGTAATCATCCACCACGGCGTTCTGGGCCTCACTGCGTTCCCTGGAATTGTGGTACCCCGAGGGATCGGTATTCGCGCCGAACGCAAACAGTTTGGTCAGCCGCTCCGGATGGTGGATCGCGAGCTCGAGGCCGATGATAGAACCGTCGCTCCAGCCGACCAGCGCGGTCTTGCGGATGTGCAGGTGATCCATCAGGCCCAGCACGTCCGAAGCCATCAGTCGATAGGTGATCTTTGCATCGGGGTCATGGCTGCTGCGACCCTGGCCACGACTGTCGATGGCGATTACCCGATAGTGCTTCGCCAACGCCGGTATCTGATTACCCCACCAGGCTGCAAAACCGAATCCGCCCGGTATCAGGATGACCGGAGCTCCGTGCCCGTACTCCGCGTACCGGAGCTTGATGCCGTTGACCGATGCATAACCGCTATGGTCCGGCTTCGGCAACTCGGGTATTGGCGGCAACACCAGCCAGGGCGCGGCAAGTGAGGAGCCTGTACTCCCGGATGGAGTGATACCCGGCGACGTATGGGTTCCGGTGGACGCGCAGGCTGCAACGAATGCGCACGACAAGGCAATTCCGGCAAGCGACTTGAAACCATTCATCCGCGCCTCCTCGGCAATGCAATCACGGGCTCGTCCGCTGTCCGACAATGCCTGCGCCCCCGATCCACATCAGTGCAGCATATCCAGAGCCAGGAAGGGTCACCAATGAAAAGACCCGGAGATGGCATAACGGATGTTTGTGGGCACGCCAGCCGCGGGTGCGACAACCGATTTGTCACGATACGGCGCAGTCGGGCCGGAAACGCCGCGCGCGCGTCACGTCGGAGCGTTCGCTCTGAACAACACCAACCCATCCACTCGCAGAATCAGGTTCCGATGCTTTGCAGATGTGGATGCACGTACGAGATCATAGCCCGCAGCTATGCCGAATGCCTGTTTTTTCATTGGTGGTCGTCGGCCATTGACGACTATGCTCGAAATCAGGGTGCAACGTGTCGATCCGCAGCCGCCGCCAGACACGTGATGCGGCGACTCGCCGGTCTTCGCGATTGTCCACGCAACGTGGTGCAGCGATGGTTCGTGACTGCATCAAGGCCGCCAGACGGACTTCGAACAACCGGGAGTGCATACCATGACCAACGCATCGTCGCGTGCGTCGCATCGCAACAACGTCCTGAAGCGCAAGGCCCTGGCTCTCGCCATTGGCTCGATTGCCATGGGGTTCGCAGGTGCGGCATGGGGCCAGGCCACCACCGGCACCATCCACGGCACGGTCCCCGTGGCTTCGGGAGAAACCATCCAGATTTCCGGCGGCGCGGGCTTCAACCGCACCATCACGGTGGGGCCGTCCGGCAGGTATTCGAT
>JBOHYV010000311.1:0-3705 GCA_050738135.1 Rhodanobacteraceae bacterium
GCGGCGCGTGGCGGCAGGACCGCTCGGGCCAGGTCCACCCGCTGAATTCCCCGGAAGCGGGCAAGCTTGCCGCGACCGACCGCTGGCTGGCACAAGGCGGCTACTGCACGTTGCGGGAACGGCCTGCCACGTTGAAGGCTCTGTCGCCGACCACCGAACGCGGCGTCGATTACGACCGCATCGATGCGACGCCGCGCCACGGCCGCAGCGTCACACTGTGGATCGACACCGCCCATCATTGGTTGGCGCGCACGGTGATGCTGCGTTCGTTCCAGACCGTGACCACACGTTTCGGCGAGTACCACCATGTGGGCGGACTGGAGCTGCCGTTCCGCATTTCCGTTGGTGTCGGCAATCCGGCCAATGCCGACGTGACAACCATCAAGCAGTATCACCTACTCGACACGCTGCGGCCCGACGCGCTGACGCGCCCCGGCGGAGCCGTGACCGACGCGCACATCCTCGGCGGTGTATCGCGTGCCATCGTTCCCTTCCGGTTCGGCAACACCAAGCTGCTGGTCGAGGCCAGGATCAACGGCAAGGGCCCGTTCCCGTTCATTCTGGACACCGGCGGGCATGCGATCCTGACACCCGAAGCGGCCGCGAAGATCGGACTGAAGGCGGCGGGTGCAGGCCGCAGCTTCGGCGCCGGCGCCGGCAGCACCGCCTTGAGCTACACACGCGTCGACACACTGCAATTGGGCAAGGCGACGATCACCAACCAGTCTTTTCTGGTCTTGCCATTGCCACCGGTCGCGACCGACCTGGGCGATCGTCCGCCGATCGCCGGAATCCTCGGACTGGAAGTCTTCGAACGCTTCGCGGTCACGCTCGACTTCGACAAAATGCAAATGGTGTTGCAACCATTCGCCAGGTTCACGCCGCCTGCCGGCGCCCGCAGGGTGACGATCCGTTTTACCGACGACATGCCGTTGGTCGATGCCGAACTGGATGGCGAGCGCGGGATCTTCGGCGTGGATACCGGCAACAGCGGCCCGTTGATGGTATTTCCACAATGGGCGAAGCGCGAAGGATTGGACGCCTATTATCTGAAGGGGATTACCGTGGAAAGCGGCGGGCAGGGCGGAATGTTCGCGACGCATTCCGCCTGGATTCGCTCACTGCGGATCGGCGGACTTGACGTGCCGGCGGACCAGCCGGGCGAACTGACGCCACCCAATGCCGGGTCCACCAGCAATCCCGGCGAAGCCGGCAACCTGGGATTGCTGGTTTGGAGGCACTTCGACGTGGCTTTCGATTATCGGAGCGGCAGCATGTACCTGGCGCTGCGTCCGCATTTCACCTTGCCATCGGGCACCGCCTCGGCCGGGTTCACCGCGGTCAAGCTCGGTCATGCCGCTTTCACCGTGGTGCGGCTGACGGCGAACGGCGTTGCGGCCAAGGCCGGGCTGAAGCAGGGCGACAAGATTGTCAGCGTCGATGGCGTTCCCGCCTCCAGGCTCGCCGCACTCTGGTTGGCCAGACACGTCAAGCACGCCAAGCCCGGAACCCGGCTGCACCTGGTCCTCGCAGACGGTCGCAACACGACCTTGACACTCGTCCCGGACACTGCGATGCAGAAGGCCCTGCGGCCGCCGCGGCATTGACGGCCGTCAGGGCAGTCAACGCCATGCCAAACGGTCGCGCCGTGGGCGCTACGTTGAAATCGCGAGGCGCTCCGATCGGTACACCGCCGCCGTGATCGCGCCAAGAATGGCCGCGAAGCCGAATCCGCACACCAGTGCCAGTCCAATGTCGCCGGCAGGCACGGGACGCCCGCGCAGCAAATCACTGACACCGATCTGCTGGCCCAGCAGCGGAATCGCATACATCCAGTGCGCCGACCTCACCGGCATGAAGCTCATCACCAGCGATGGCAGGATTGGAACGATCATCAGCAGGCTGAGATAGGTCTGGGCCTCGCGATAACTCTTGGCAAACGCGGCGACCAGCGTTTCCAGCACCGCGAAAATCGCGATCAACGGCAACTCCAGCAGGATGGCGTCGGCAATGAATCCCGGGCCGAGGTCGAACGCCATGCCCAGCTTTTGCGCAGGCAGGAAATACCCCGCGATCGAGAACGCGACGGCCGTCAGCACCAGGCTGGCCAGCGAAAACGCACAAATCGCGCCGAGCTTGCCGGTCAGGATCCGCCAGCGTGCCACCGGATTGGCGAACAAAGGTTCCAGCGATTGCCGCTCACGTTCACCCGAGGTCAGGTCGATCGCCAGATACATGCCGCCGATGTACACGGCGAACACGAAGAAGTACGGCAGGATGCTCAACGCCAGCCCCGCCCGCGACTGCGGGGTGGACTGATCGCGTTGGCTGATTGCCAACGGCACGGCCACGCTGGGCGACAGGCCGCGCGCCAGCAGGCGCAACGCGCCCTGCTCGCGATCGTACTTTTTCAGCATGCCCTCCAGCCGATCGGTGGGCGTACTGCTGCCCATTTGCGAGGCGTCGTAGATCACTTCGACCTGGGCCGGCACGCCACGGCTCCACGCCTTGGGGTAACTGGCCGGAATGCGCAGTACCACGTCGGTATCGCGGTCGCGCACAGCCTTGTCGGGATCGGCAACGGGCGGCTGCGGGACGAGGCCCTGCCGCTTCAATGCGGCGATCAGGTTCGGCGCGTACCGGGCACCGATCACCGGCACCTTCAGCGGCCCTTCGGCCTTCTTCATCTGGTGACTGACGATGGTGTTCATCATCAACACGAAAAACACCGGGCCGAACAAGGGTCCGTACACCAGCGCGCTGAACACCGAGCGCCTGTCGCGCAGGTTTTCGCGGACTTCCTTCCACCAAACCGTCAGCATGGAATTCATGCGGCGCTCTCCTGCGAACGGGACTGCATCGGATTGGCCATGTTCATGCCGCCAACCCTTCTTCACTGCCGATCAGTTTCACGAAGGCGTCCTCGAGATTGGTTGCACCGGTCTGCGCGCGTAGTGCTTCCGGTGTTTCATCGGCCACCACGCGCCCCGCGGCGATCACCACGATGCGATCACACAGCATCGCGACCTCCTGCATGATGTGGCTCGAAAACAGCACGCAACGCCCTTCCGCCCTGAGGTTGCGCATGAACTTGCGCAGGCCGCGCGTGGCCATCACGTCGAGACCGTTGGTGGGCTCGTCGAGGATCACGTTTTTCGGGTCGTGCACCAGCGCGCGCGCGATCGCGGTCTTGACCCGCTGGCCTTGCGAGAAACCTTCGGTGCGGCGATCCAGAATGTCGCGCATCTCCAACGCCTCGACCAGCTTCTCGCGGCGCTGTTGCATCAGTTGCGTCTGGATGCCGTGCAGGCGTGCGAAGTAATCGATGTTCTCGCGCGCGGTCAGCCGTTTGTACAGGCCGCGCGCATCAGGCAGCACGCCCAGCCGCCGCCGCACCGCGAGGGGATCGACCACGGCATCGATGCCATCCACCAGCACCTGCCCGGAATCGGGTTTCATCAGGGTGTAGAGCATGCGCAAGGTGGTGGTCTTGCCGGCACCGTTGGGGCCGAGCAGGCCGGTGATCTCGCCGTCGCGCGCGGAGAACGAGACGCCGTCGACGGCCTTCACCTTGCCGAAGGCCTTCTGCAGATCCTTCACTTCAATCATGGCGCTGCTCCGTTGAAATTCACGAATGCCGGAATCGGCCCGAGCTTGCCGAGACACGCCACGTCCAGCTTTTCCGGTTGCAACGTGTCGACGAAC
>JBOHYV010000312.1:0-3699 GCA_050738135.1 Rhodanobacteraceae bacterium
GGTTGCGAAATCCCTGCACATGCCCGCGCCGCAGTTCCAGCCCTCGATTTATCAGGCCACGCCGGGCGAACTGCTGGCCCTGATCGGGAGCCACGCGGAAGGCGCAGGCCGGGTGCTGCTGGTCGGCCACAATCCGGGCTTCGAACAACTGCTGGCGTTGCTGACCGAGGGCCGTTCCGCCGACGCACGCGGCATGTCGCCCGCCACCGTCGCATGGGTCCAGCTGCCCGACGACGTGCTCGAGCCCGGGCACGGCCGTTTGCATGCGCTGTGGTCGCCATGAAGGCCGCGTTGGCATTGGCATGGCTGTGCCTGCCGTGCCTCGGATCGGCAGCGGTGCCACCGCCCGCTCCGCCGAGCTGGCCGATCGACGCCGCGCAGTCGCAGGTGCAGTTCAGCGTGCGCAAGCTCTGGTTCGCGCATGTGCGCGGCACGTTTCCCGAGCTGCACGGTTCGCTTCGCAGGATCGACACGCGCATCCATGCCGACGTGGGCGTCGTCGACGCGATCCTCGACGTCGCCAAGCTGCGGATGGACGACGACGCCGACCGTGCCCGGGCGCTCGGCCCCGATTTCTTCGACGCCGCACGGTTCCCGACCATCCATTTCGAGTCCGACCCGTTTCCGCTCGGCGAACTGGTGACCGGCGGCATGTTGCGTGGAAGCCTGGCCCTGCATGGCGAACGCCACCCTGTGGTGCTGAACCTGCTGCCGTCGGGCTGCCCCCGCCAGCCTCTCGAATGCACGATCCACGTGCAGGGTTCGATTTCCCGCTCGTCCTTCGGGATGCGCGGCTGGAGGGGCGTATTGTCGAACAAGGTGAAGCTGGACATGAGAATCGTCGTGCATCCGTCCGTGGACGCGGCATCGCCGGCTCACCACGCAGACCCGGGGCTCCCAGGTCATTGACGATCGGAACGGCCAAAGCCACCGCCCATGGCCAACAGCTCCGTGATTTCCCGCAACAGCCTTCCGCACGCAGCCGGGAATCCGACCAGCGCCACGCCGCGTGACGCGGTCTTGACGGCCCCTGCCCGGGGTGGCCACGTATCATGGATGCAATGTCGGGAAACTGTCGTGCCAAGTCCGGTTGGATGGTGTGTGCGCTGGCGCTGGTGCTGGCCGGCTGCGCGCCGCTTTCGACCCGGCGCATCGAACGCGCCGATCGGATCGTGGCGATGTCGACCTACAGCCGGATCGGCTGCTCGCAGCCGGATCACTGCGCCGCATCGTCGCCGTTCATGGCGCAAGCCGATGCCGCGATCGCGGCGTCCGCGCCCGGCCACCCGCACAACGCCGTCACCCTGCTGAACATCGGCCAGAACGCGCTGGTGGCACGCATCAACCTGATCCGCGCGGCGCAAAAGTCCATCGACATCCAGACCTACATCTGGTCGGACGACGATGCCGGCATGCTGGTGCTGGATGCCCTGGTGAAAGCCGCGCGGCGCGGGGTCAAGGTTCGCATTCTTGCCGACCAGTTGGGTTCGTTGAACGATCCCAAGCTGCTTTCGCGCCTCGCGCGCGCCAGCAGCAATCTGCACATCAAGCTGTACAACCCGACTTTCGACAGTGCCCACAGCAATTACGTCGAATATGCCGCCAGCGTGTTGTGCTGTTTTCGCAAGTTCAACCAGCGCATGCACAACAAGTTGTTCCTTGTGGACGGCAAGGTCGGCGTCGTCGGCGGGCGCAACTATGCCGACGAATACTACGACTGGGATCCGCAGATGGATTTCCTGGATCGCGACGTACTCGTCGCCGGCCCCGCTGGACGCCAGATGGCGAAGAGCTTCGAAATTTTCTGGCACAACGACCGTTCGGTGCCGCTGACCCATCTGCGCGACGTCAACGCCGACATCCTCGCGCATCCATTCTATGCCAAGCCGTGGAGCGAACCGAAGTTTGCCGACCCGCAGCGCGTGGCCAAGCTGCGCGCGCAGGCGGAAGATCCGGACTGGCTGCAAGACAACCTGCTCATGCACAGTCTGAAGGTGGGTCTGGTCGATTACTTCTACGACTTGCCTTCCAAGGCCGAAGCCGTGCACGGCCCGGATTCACGCGAACTGACGCACGACCTGATGAAGATGATCGCCAGCGCCCAACACCAGATCGTGTTGCAGACGCCGTACCTGGTGTTGACCCATCGCGCCGGCAAGATCTTCGAGGCGTTGCAGAAGAAAAAGCCGCCGGTGGACGTGATCGTGTCGACCAATTCGCTGGCTTCCACCGATGCGGTGGGGGTATACGCGTTGTCATACAAGCACCACAAGAAATTCCTGGTGGATTTCGGTTTCCACATCCACGAGTTGATGCCGCACCCGGCCGACGCCGACGAGATGCTGGCCGACTACGCGCGGCTTTCCGGCATCGGTTCCGAGCAGTCCTCGCCGCACCGCGGCGGCCGGGCGCCGATCAAGGCGGGGCACCCCGGGCCACGCATCAGCCTGCACGCCAAATCACTGGTGGTGGACGGCCGCATCGCGATGGTCGGCTCGCACAACTTCGATCCGCGTTCGGCCAACTACAACACCGAGTCCGGCGTCATCATCGACGATCCCGCTTTCGCCCGGCAGGTGCGTGGGGCGATCCTGCGCGACGCCGCGCCCCGCAACGCGTGGCTGGTGGCGCCGCGCCGTCCGGTACCCGTGATCGGCGACGTCAGCCAATTCCTGGGCGACATTTCCAGACACTTGCCGATCTTCGACATCTGGCCTTGGGCCTATGCCACCGATTACCAGTTGCAGCCCGGCTGCAGGTCGGTCCCCACGACCGATCCCGACTTTCTGAAATGCTGGAATGCGGTGGGTGATTTTCCCGAGGTCAACCTGTCGCTCACCGCGATCATCACGCGCTTCATTGTCGCCTTCGGCGCCGGCATCCAGGGAATTTTGTAGGCGTTTTTGTGCGATCATCCCTGATCGCCGCGTCGCCGGTGCTTCGCGTGGCGTGGGCATGCCCGCCATGGGAGGCCAGAACGGCCATCCATGGCCTGACTTTCCACAAAAGCCGGTTTCTTGGTCGGACTGGGATTATTGACGCGACGAGGGGCTATCGCTACGCTGACGAACTCGACCCATAACCCAAGGTTTGCCGCCATGCCCATGGACATCAACATCCAGCTGAGCGACGACGATCTCCAGTTTTTCGTCAAGGGCATGCACGAGGTCGAGGGCAGCATCAAGGATCGCGACCCCGACGAGATCATCGCGTCAGCCCAGAACTTGCTGGGCGATTCCGCGCATACCCGCGTGCCGCCGTTCATCGCCGAGCGGCTGGGCAGCGTCGAATCCATGATCGCCATGGCCAAGGATGTCGGCTTCAACCTGCCCGAAGGCGACCGCCATCGGGTGCTGGCCGCACTGGCGTATCTGGCCGACCCCAACGACGTGATTCCCGACAACGTGCCGGTTCTGGGTTTCCTAGACGACGCGATCATGATCGAGTTGTGCCGCCAGGATCTGCGCTACGAAATCGAGGCGTACGACGATTTCTGCGCCTGGCGCGCAGACGAGGCCCGTGCGCGCGGCGTCGATACGGAGCAACTCATGGCGGAACGCGCCGACTGGACCGATGCGCGCGCCGCCGAGGTCATCGCGCGCATGCACCGCCGCCGCCGCGACTCCTACGCCAGCGGCGCGTGGAAGCCGACGTTGTTCAAGGTAAGTTGATCGCGGCCGCTTGCAGCAGGTCGGGCTG
>JBOHYV010000313.1:0-3699 GCA_050738135.1 Rhodanobacteraceae bacterium
CTCGGGACTCGGGACTCGGGACTCGGCAGAGCATCATCGTCGCTCCGCCGGACCCAACGTCCTCGTCACCTTTCCCGCCATCTTTCCGAGACACCGCGCTCAATGCGCGACCGTTGCACCAAAGCGAGCCTTGGCTTCTCACGAGTCCCGGGTCCCGAGTCCCGAGTCCCGTTGTTGAAACTGGATCCCGTGTCATCGCACGTCCCTGTGCTGCACGGGATGAGTGCATCCTGCACTCATTTGAATGTTTCCTTCACCTTGGCGCGCACCAGCGCATCCTGGCGGGTCACCAAGCCGCGCCGCACCATGTCCTGCAGGCACTGGTCCATGGTCTGCATGCCGAACTGCTGGCCGGTCTGGATCGACGAATACATCTGCGCGACCTTGTCCTCGCGGATCAGGTTGCGGATCGCCGGGATGCCGACCATGATCTCCCACGCCGGGGTACGGCCGCCGCCGACCTTCTTCAAAAGGGTCTGGGTGATCACGGCGCGCAGGCTTTCTGACAACATCGAGCGCACCATCGCCTTCTCGCCCGCCGGAAACACGTCGATGATGCGATCGATGGTCTTGGCCGCGGAGTTCGTGTGCAGGGTGGCAAATACCAGATGCCCGGTTTCGGCCGCGGTCAGCGCGAGCCGGATGGTTTCGATGTCGCGCATTTCGCCGACCAGGATGAAGTCCGGGTCTTCGCGCAAGGCCGAGCGCAACGCTTCGTTGAAGCCATGGGTGTCACGGTGCACCTCGCGCTGGTTGATCACGCACTTCTGCGCGGTGTGCACGAATTCGATCGGATCCTCGATGGACAGGATGTGCCCGTAATGATTCTTGTTGACGTGGTCAACCAGCGCGGCCAGCGTCGTTGATTTGCCCGAGCCCGTCGGGCCGGTCACCAGGATCAGGCCCTGCGGCTGTTCGATGAGATCCTTGAACACCTTGGGCGTGCCCAGATCCTCGAGCGTCCAGACCTCGGCCGGAATGGTGCGGAACACCGCACCCGCGCCGCGATTCTGGTTGAAGGCGTTGACGCGGAAGCGGGCGAGGCCGGGGATCTCGAACGAGAAGTCGACCTCGAGGAATTCCTCATAGTCGCGACGCTGCTTGTCCGACATGATGTCGTACACCAGCGTGTGCACCTGCTTATGCTCGAGCGCAGGCAGATTGATGCGGCGGATGTCGCCGTCCACGCGGATCATCGGCGGCAGCCCCGCCGACAGGTGCAGGTCCGAGGCCTTGTTCTTGACGGAAAAGGCCAGCAGTTCAGCGATATCCATGAACCCCCTCCAGGAATTGCCTTGCATGGGCTGCACATGGCGGCAGCCGATGCCACTCTGCCCGACACCGGATCGCGCTGCAAGCATCGCATCCCCATGCGGCGCAGCCGATGTGCGGGGCGAGTATACGCCAGTGGAAGGTCCCCGGACCGGGACCGGAACAGCCGATCAGCGGTCCGCTTCTCCGGAAGGCCCGAAATCCAGCGTGGCGACCGCGCCCCGCCCTGCCCGTGGCGCCAGCGTCACGCGCCAGCCGTACAACTCGCACAACCGGCGCACGATCGCCAGCCCCAGTCCGGCGCCTTTCACGGTCTCGCCTTCGCCACGCACGCCGCGTTCGAACAGGCGCTGGGCATCCTCGGCCTTGATGCCGGGACCGGTGTCTTCCACCCGCACCCGGTCGGTTTGTACGCGCACCACGATCTCGCCTTCCTGGGTGTACTTGCAGGCATTGCCGACCAAGTTGCCCAGCGCCACCGCCACCACCGATGCGGGCGCCTCGACGGTCACCGGCGCCTCGATCACCGCACGCAGGTCGATCGGCTTGCGCCCGACATCGGGGCGGTGGGTATCGACGACTTCTCCGACCACTCTGGCGACGTCGGTGGTTTCACCGTCCACCGGCCCGGAGCGCTCGGCGCGCGAAAGCAGCAGCAACGCCTGGGTAAGCTCGGTAGCCTGCCGCACGGCGCGACCGATCCGCTGCAGGCGCGTATGCAGCTTTTCCGGCAGGTCCGGGGTCGCCACCAGCAGTTCGGTGGTGCTGGCGATCACCGCCAGCGGCGTGCGCAGTTCGTGGCTGACGTCGGCGTTGAACTCGCGGTCACGTTCGATCAGCGCCTGCTGGCGTTGCGCGTAATCGTCCAGTGCCGCGGCCAGTTCGCCCACCTCGTCCTCCGCGAAATGCGGCGCCAACGGCTCCAGTTGCCGGCCACTGCGGAACGCACGCAGGCGTTGCGCGAGGTCGGTTACCGGTCGCATCACGCGGCGCGACAACCAGTAGCCCACCGCCAGCGACAACAGCGTGAACAGGATCACGACCGCCACGAGGCCGGTGATCAACTGGCGCTTGCTCAGGCTTTCATGACTGATGTCGTAGGTCAAAAACGCATCCAGACCGTACTTCTGTGCGACGGCCAGCTTGTAATGCCGCGGCTCGCCGTCGGCGCCGTCGTGCATGTCATAAACCCCGGGTTTCAGCCCCTGCCACGCCAACGGCGCCTGATAAACCTTGCGGTCGCTCCACAACCAGCCTTCCACCAGCTTTGACCGTAGCGGCTGGTCCGGGTGCAAGTGCTTGTTCTCCAGCGCCTGCTGGACGTCGGCCTCGAGGCTGCGGGTGATCAGCTGGTTCTCGACCTTGGCGCGTACGTACAGCGACGCCACCGCAAAGAGCACGCTCAAGCAGAAGCCGAACAGCGTAAAGGTGACGATCAGCCGGAAGCGGAGCTTACGCCGGGACTGCATCCGGATCGACCATGCGGTAGCCGATGCCGTGACGGGTGTGGATCAGCGGCTTGTCGAAGGGTTTGTCGATGGCGGCGCGCAAGCCATGGATGTGCACGCGCAGCGAATCGGAGTCGGGCAGCTCCTCGCCCCATACGCGCTGCTCAAGGTTCTGCCGGGTAACTACCGAAGGGCTGGCTTCCATCAACGCCTGCAGAAGTTTCAGGCCGATCGGGTTCAGCTGGATCGACTGGCCGGCACGCACCACCACCAGCGTATCGAGGTTGTAGGTGAGGTCGGCGATCTTGAGCACCCGGCTCTGCGGCCCCTTGCCGCGCCGCGCCAGCACTTCCAGCCGCGCCGCCAGTTCCTGCAACGCGAACGGCTTGGTCATGTAGTCGTCGGCGCCGGATTCGAATCCGATCAGTTTTTGCTCCAACGCATCGCGCGCCGTCAACATCAGCACCGGGGTCTGCTTGTGTGCCTCGCCGCGCAGCTTCCGGCAGACCTCGATGCCGTCCATGCCGGGCAGCATCAGGTCCAGCACGATCACGTCGAACTCGTTGACCACGGCCAGGTGCAGGCCGGTGACCCCGTCACCGGCGAAATCGACCACGTGTCCGCGGTCTTCAAGATAATCGCCGATGTTGGTGGCGATGTCGTTGTTGTCCTCGATGACCAGTACGCGCATGGCAGATCCCGACTCACGCGCAATCGTGCGCGCCGGTGCAAGCTTACCGAGAATCGCCCCCGCGCGCTGTGGATACGGCTCGCCTGTTCAGCGGTCAGCCGCGTGGGGTCGCACGCCCCTGCGCGCACCCCGCGGCTTCCCGGCAGGCTCCGAACCGGCCAACGTTTCCAGATGCCGGATGACTGCCTCGGCGACATCCACGCCGGTCACGGTTTCGATGCCTTCGAGGCCCGGGGATGCGTTGACCTCCAGCACCAATGGGCCGCGCGCGGAGCGCACCAGGTCCAC
>JBOHYV010000314.1:0-3683 GCA_050738135.1 Rhodanobacteraceae bacterium
ATTGGGGGGATAGTTGATCTGCGCACGCTGCAATACCTGCACAAGGGCAGCATCGCGATAACCGCCATTCCATAGCTGCTTGATCAGCGGCTGCGCCTGCGCCTTCCGGCCCAGCGACAGCAAAGCTCCGACCTGCAGTGCCAGCAGGCGTGGATCATCTTTGCCGACTGATTGCGCCTCCAGCGTTTTCAGGGCAGCTTCGCGCAGCGAATATGCGGTATGTGGATCGCCACATACTTCAGCCAGCAACTCTCTTGCCGTCATGGTCAGTCGCAAGGTACGACGTTCGGTTGGGTGTTTGGCCAGGATGGGGTCAAGGATACGCAGGGCGATTTGCACTTGCTTGCGCGCTGCGTCGATCTGGTTCGATGCACGCAATTCTGCCGCGCGTTCGGTCAATGCATAAGCGTATTCGCTTTGCCAGTGGGCGTTGCTCGGGTCTTTCTTGAGCATCGGGACGAAAACCGCGATCGATTGCGCGGTCGACTTCTTCGCTCCGGATAAATCACCGTTCAATCGGTACAGTCGCCCCAATTGCGCGCCATACCATGACTCATCTTCTTCATAGTCGGTATCATGCGTACTGAACGCAGCGAGTTTCCTGGCCATTCCAACGGCTTGCTGCAGGTCATGGATACCGCTGCGGCTGTCGCCTGTCAGTGCCAAGGTGCGGCCAAGCATGGCGCGGGCTTTCAGCGTGTTTTCCAGTTGGTCATGGTTCTTGGGTTCGCGCGTCGTCAAGCGGGTTTCGATTGCATTGTCGACTTTGTATTGTTCGATCGCGTCCGCCAGATCGCCGCGTTCCAGTGCCACTCTTCCGAGATTGTTGTGCGCGCTACCGAGTTCCGACATGTCTTCGCCACTGTGTGGCTTGAGGCGAACGAGCGATTGCATCACAGCCAGTCCATCACGGTAGTCGTTGCGAGCGGCGACAAGCCGTCCACGTGCCTCCAGCACATGGCCTATATTGTCGTCGAGCGTATACAACTGATATAGCAATGCAGGGTTGTTCGTCGCCCGATGCCCTGACGCCTGCAAGACTTGCCGACCTTGCTGGAAGGCGCGCCCGGCATTCTCAAGCTTGCCTTGATCCCAATACACATACCCGATGAACGTGAGCGTGCGCGACAACGCAATTTGCCGGGCGACGTCGTCAGGCGACTCGGTAGCCAAGCGTGAGGAAATCCCGACGGAAGCCCGATACGCCGCGAGCGCACCCGGCAACTCGCCTTGCTGCATGCGCACACTGCCGATTTTTTCCAGTGCCTTGGCACGCTGCACCAGTTCGGTGACGTTGACGTCTTTGTTCGGCAATGACTGGAAGTAGGCCATCGCCTTGTCGTCGACCGACTGCATGATGTCCAGCCGATTGACCTCCTGCAACTTGTCGTTGAGGTCGCCGAGCATGAAGGCGACCAAACCCTCTGCCTGCTTCTGCCGGCGCTGGGCGGCTTGCTGTGCGACCACGGCCTCGTGTTGTGCGATAACGGCGCGGTGGCGCGACACCAACGCGAAGATCGCAAGCACGATCGTCACCGCCATCACGCACACGGCGAGCGCGGTGATCGCGGTCATGCGGCGGATGCGCCGCTGCTGTTCGCGCTGCTTCAATGCGTCGAAGCCGACGTCCAGCATCCCGGCGATCAGTTTCAGCTTGGCATTGGGCTTGCCGTCCTTGCCCGGTCGCGCGTCGGCGGCAATCGGTTCGGTGCGTTCATTCGTGGGCTGTCCGTCCGCATCGGTGGCAAAGCGTAATGCAGGGCAGAAACATTCTTCCGATTCGCGGCCGGGCAGGTCGGTAGCGTTGGGTTCGCCACCCACGATCAGGCAGAAGATGCGGCCGCCGCGGCCTATGCGCTTGTACGCGAGCACTTCCTCGTTGACCCAGCGCGACGTGGCCGCCGCGGGCGAACACAGCACGATCAGGTTTTCCGATTGGCCGAGGGCTTCATTGACCTTGCGGCCGAGTTCGGCGGCGCTGGCGAGTTCCTCGCGGTCGCGGAAGATCGGATTCAGGCGGCGCGGAATCGTCCCGGCCGCGGTGGCCTTGCCGACCAGCCGCGACGGAACGCGATAGGTTTCCAGCGCCTTGTGCAGCCAGTCCGCCCACGCCTTGTCGCGGTGGCTGTAGCTGATGAAGGCACGGTAGGTGAAAGCTTGACCTGACGACTCTGACACGCGACGCCCCTTTCCGAATGCCGATCCGGAGGAACGCTCGTCGTGGCTGGGGAGGCCGGGCAGTGCGGCAGGCTCAGTCAGGCGGGCCGTGGGAGCCTAGCACCAACTGTGACTGTCGTCACGGTTGGGGCGCGCTCAGGGCTTCAATGGCTTGGTCATGCGGACCAGGTCGGTGTTGAAACCCGCTCGGTCGTAGAGCGCACGCGCGCGCGAGTTGTCGGGAAATACGCTGAGCGTCATCAGTTTGCAACGATGTGCCTTGGCCCAGGTTTCCGCGTACGCGAGCAGCGCGCGACCGACGCCGCGCCCCTCATGCATGGACGCGACGGCCACGTCGGAAACATGGCAGGCACGTTCTCCGGAAAAGAAATCACGGTGTATCCGCAGGTGCAGGAAACCGATCTGTTTCGCATCGGCGTCGATGGCGAGAAAGAAATGCTCGCCGCGCCGAAGCTCTTGCAACGCACGTCCGATGTCGGCGCGAATGGCCGTCTGGGTGGTACGTTTGCGTCGGCCCCTGGGCAGCTCGAAAGAAACGAAGCGTGGCGCCAGCGACAGGATGAAATCGACGTCGTCTGCAGCGGCGTGGCGGATTTTGATTGCCGGATTTGTTGTGTGATGGCCCATCGATTTTCTCCGGGGCGCAGATGAAGACCCGTCTCTCATCGAAGCAAGGCGACGGGCGTGGGTTTGCTCTCCTCGCTCTCCGGGAGCGGGGTTGGCGTGAGGGGACGAATACCGCAGGGTCCTCACCTTTGCATGGTCCCGGACCCCCACCCGCCCCTGCCGGGGCACCCGTTCCCGAAAGGCGAGGGGAAGAAATCGTCACCCAAACAACACATCCGGCATCGCAAACACGCTGTCGGCACCGACCTGAATGGCGGCAAGGTGTGTGCGCGTGCGCGGCAGGATGCGATCGAAATAGAAGCGCGCGGTCAATCGCTTGGCTTTTTTGAAATCTTCCGATTGCGACGAAGCCTCCGCCGCGGCGACGCTGCGCGCCCACGCGTACGCGAACGCGGCGTAGCCCGAGTACATCAGGTAGTCGACCGCCGCTGCACCGATCTCGTCCGGATTGGCAACGGCATGCGCGCCGAGTGCCTGCGTGACCTCGGCCCATTCCTTGGCGAGCGCCGCCAGCTTGGGCATGAAATCTTTCAGTGAATCATCGTTTGCGTGCTGCGCGCAAAACGCGCCGAGTTGTTCAAGGAACAGCTGCAAACCTTCGCCGCGCTGCTGCATGACCTTGCGGCCCAGCAGATCCAGTGCCTGGATTTGCGTGGTGCCTTCGTAGATCGTGGTGATGCGCGCATCGCGCGCGTACTGTTCCATGCCGTTGTCGGCGATGTAGCCGTGGCCGCCGTAAACCTGCAGTGCGAGGTTGGTGCACTCGATGGCGTTCTCGGTGAGCATCGCCTTGATGATCGGCGTCAGGAACGACACCAGTGACTCGGCGCGGTTCACCTCGTCGGTATCTTGCGACCGGTGCTGGATGTCCACCAGGG
>JBOHYV010000315.1:0-3682 GCA_050738135.1 Rhodanobacteraceae bacterium
GCAGTGCCCGCGGCTGGCCACGATCGGATGCAGGCGCAGGGTACTCTGGTCGCCGGAATCGCGGCGGTACCCGCCGTGCAGGGTCAGGCACGGATCACCCAGCGTCCACGCGACCGCATCGCGCACGTACAGGCAGGCGGCATCCTGCCAACTGATCCAGTCGAGGATGCGACCACCCGCGTCGAGCGACAGCACGCGCGTGGTGTGCAGGTCCGCGACGGCGCGCCCGATGAAAGCGATATCGCTGGTTGTGTGCGGCTCCATAGCCCGCGCAGCATAAAACAAATTCATGCAGGGCAGGTAGGGCGACCGCATCGGATGGGGGTTCGATTGTGCCGGAATCGAACTTGCGCAGGTTTGGATCCTCACCGGGACCCTCTCCCGGTGCGAAGGAGGTTCGCTGCGGCTGCATTTCCCGAAGCAGAACGAAAGCCTGGCGGAGGGTCGGTGATGGCCGGGTAAGCATTTCCGGACCCTGCGGGTTATGATTCGTGGACGGGCATGGCTCGCCCGGTTCGAGGGGTTCTCCGGCATGGCTGATGGTTTCGTTTCCTACGCACGGGCCGACAAGGCGCGCGTCGCGCCGTTGGTGGCTGCGATCGAGGCGAAAGGCTGGTCGGTGTGGTGGGATCCCGAGATCGCGCCGGGCCAGGAATTCGACGACCAGATCGATGCCGAGATCGACGCCGCCAAGGCGGTGCTGGTGGTGTGGACGCCAACTTCGGTCACGTCTCGCTGGGTACGCGGCGAGGCGCGCGAAGCCGCCGAGCGCGGAATCCTGGTGCCTGTGCGGTTCGAAAAAGCGCGCCTGCCGATGGACGTGCGCGCGATCCACACCACCGATCTCGACGATTGGGCCGGCAACGGCGCAAGTTCGCAGGCGCTGGAGCTCCTGCGCGCGCTGGGCGCGATGATCGCGCGCGCGCCGGCGGCGCCGTCTGCGAAGTCCGGCGGCACGACGGCGGTAGCATCCGAAAAGGAAGCGCCGCGGCTGTCGATCTGCGTCCTGCCGTTCTCCAACATGAGCGGCGATTCCGAGCAGGAATATTTCAGCGACGGGATCACCGAAGACATCATCACCGACCTGAGCAAGGTGTCGTCGCTCTCCGTCACTTCGAGCAACACGGCATTCCGTTACAAGGGCCAGCACGCCGACATCCCCTTGGTCGCCCAGGAGCTGAAGGTGACACACGTACTGGAGGGCAGCGTGCGCAAGGCCGGTGGACGTCTGCGCATCAACGCACAGTTGATCGATGCCGTGCACGACAACCACGTGTGGGCCGAACGCTACGACCGCGACGCAAGCGACATATTCGCCATCCAGGACGAGATTTCGCAGGCCATCGTCAAGGCGTTGAAGCTGAATCTGTTGCCTAGCGAGAAGCGGGCGATCCTGCATCGTGGCACGGAAAACGTCGAGGCCTACAACCTGTACCTGATGGCGCGGCAGGCTTACGTATCCAGTCAGGACTCAAATACACGCAGCGCAAATGCGATCATCCGCCTGTGTGCCCGAAGTACGGAAATAGATCCGCACTATGCGCAGGCGTGGGCGCTGATGGCAGTTGGTTACATGGGCCTTCGCGAGGCAGAAGGTGGGACGACCGAGACAGCCATGCAGGCCGTCGACCGGGCACTGGAGCTCAATTCAAAGCTCGCTGAGGCGCACGCGGTCAAAGCTCGTGTCCTGGAGGCCGATGCTGATGTCGATGCCGCAGTCCGCGAGGTCACTGCGGCGCTCGAACTGGATCCCGAGTCCTACGAGGTCAATCGTGCGGCGGGCCGGATCATCTATCACGCGCGCCAGTATGCCAATGCGGTCCGCTACCTCGAAAAGGCCGCGAGCTTAATGGAGACTGACCTGTACTCGCTCGGCGCGCTGATAAGTTGCTACACGGAACTTCACGATGCATCCAACGTCCGCAGAGTGGCACAGCTGGCCGTCAAGCGGGCCGAGGCTATCCTGGAGCGTGATTCCAACAACGCAGACATGATGGCGTACAGCGCCTATGCACTCGCAGCGCTGGGCGAGAATGAACGGGCCAAGGCACGCATGAATCATGCGTCGTTGATTGATCCTGGCAATACGAACATGCGCTACAACTTTGCTTGCGCATTGAGTGTGTTGCTGAACGACAACGAAGCGGCACTCGATATGATGTCGAGTGTGTTTGAGCGAATCACGGAAGCGTTTCTCTCGTACGCCAAGGCTGATCCGGATCTCAGGTCACTGCACGGTGACCCGCGCTGGCAGGCGATGGTCGCGAAAGCCGAAGCGCGGCTTGCGGCGGGGAAGTCCATGGCTCCAGAGACGGTGGCGGGGAGCTGACGGCCATGGCTGACGTTTTCATTTCCTACGCCCGTGCCGACAAGGCGCGCGTCGCGCCGCTGGTCGCTGCGATCGAGGCCAAGGGCTGGACGGTCTGGTGGGATCCGGAGATCAGTCCGGGCAAGGAATTCGACGACGAGATCGACGACGAGCTCCAGGCTGCCGCCGCGGTGCTGGTGGTGTGGACACCGACTTCGGTCGCGTCGCGCTGGGTGCGTGGCGAAGCGCGTGACGGTGCCGAGCGTGGCATCCTGGTGCCGGTGCGTTTCGATAATGCGCGCCTGCCGATCGACGTGCGGGCGATCCACACCATCGATCTCGATGCATGGCACGAGAATCCGTCCAGTTCGGTAATGCAGGATTGCCTGAAGGCTCTGGACGCGATGATCGCGACCTCGAAGGCCACGCATGCCGCCGCGACGGTCGCTGGCAGTGCCGCGGCGTCGGCTGCGCCGGCGAACGATCCTCGGCGTTTTTCGATCTGCGTGCTGCCGTTCGTCAACATGAGCGGCGATCCGGAGCAGGAATATTTCAGCGATGGCATCACCGAGGACATCATCACCGACCTCAGCAAGGTGTCGGCGCTGCGGATCATTTCCCGCAATGCGTCGTTCTTCTACAAGGGCAAGCAGGTCGACATTCCCAAGGTGGCATCCGAGCTGAATGTCACCCACGTGCTGGAAGGCAGCGTGCGCAAGGCCGGCAACCGCGTGCGCATCACCGCGCAGCTTGTGCATGGCGACAGCAATGACCATGTCTGGGCCGAGCGCTACGACCGCGATGCCAGCGACATCTTCGCGATCCAGGACGAGATCTCCAAGGCCATCGTCAAGGCGCTGCGATTGCGGCTGTTGCCCGAAGAAAAAAAGGCCATCGAGCGGCGTGGCACCGACAGCGTCGAGGCCCACGATCTGTACCTGATGGCGCGGCAAACCTACGTGAACAATCAGGAAGACCTGCGTTCCGCACAAGCAATCGTTCGGCTGTGTACGCGTGCTACCGAAGTCGATCCGAAGTACGCGCAGGCCTGGGCGCTGATGGCGACGGGTTATCGCAGCCTGCGCGAATGGGGCGTGGAATCGAACGACGGGATGGAAGCCGCGGAGCGGGCGCTGGCCCTCGATCCGGATTTGGCCGAGGCCCACGCCGTCAAGGCTTACATCCTGTTGACGAAGGACGATACCGACGCGGCAGCCTCGGAAATCGAGGTCGCGTTGAAACTGGACCCCGATTCCTATGAAGCCAATCGTTCAGCCGGCCGCTTGAACTACCTGTTGCATCATTACGAAACGGCCATCCAGCGGTATGAAAAAGCTGTCGCCCTGATGGAGACTGACGTCAATTCGACGGGAA
>JBOHYV010000316.1:0-3627 GCA_050738135.1 Rhodanobacteraceae bacterium
TGGAACAGGCCCTGCGCCTGTCCGACCGGCTGGGGGGGCACTTCGTGTCCGGGCACGTCGACGGCGTCGGCGTCATCGCGACGATCGAGCCCGACGCACGCTCGCAGCGCTGGCGCATCACCGCGCCGCGCGCACTGATGCACTACGTCGCGGGCAAGGGTTCGGTATGTGTGGACGGGGTCAGTCTTACCGTCAACGCGACAGCGGATGATGCGTTCGAGGTCAACCTGATTCCGCACACGATGCAATGCACCACGTTCGGGGACCGCCACATCGGTGACCGCGTGAACCTCGAAATCGACATGCTTGCGCGTTACGTGGCACGCATGCTCGCAACCGGAGGGCGATGATCCATGGCTTTCGCAACCATTCCGGAATTGCTGGCGGAAGTCGCCGCCGGTCGCATGGTGGTGATGCTGGACGACGAGGACCGCGAGAACGAGGGCGACCTGATCATGGCTGCCGACCGGGTGCGTGCGGAGGACGTGAACTTCATGGCGCGCGAAGGACGCGGGCTGATCTGCCTTGCCCTGGACCAGGCGCGCTGCAGGCGCCTCGGCCTGCAACCGATGGTGCGCAACAACGCCTCCACGTACCACACCAACTTCACCGTCTCGGTCGAGGCCGCGAGCGGCGTGACCACCGGGATTTCCGCGCAGGATCGAGCCCGCACCATCCAGGCCGCGGTGGCAGTGGACGCCAAGCCTGCCGATCTGGTCCAACCCGGCCATGTGTTTCCGCTGCAAGCGCAACCCGGCGGGGTGTTGACGCGCGCGGGCCACACCGAAGCCGCGGTCGACCTGGCGACGCTGGCCGGACGCGGGGCCGCCGGCGTCCTGGTCGAGGTCCTGCGCGAAGACGGTTCCATGGCGCGGCGTCCCGATCTCGAAATATTCGCCGCGAAGCATGGGCTCAAGGTCGGCAGCATCGCCGACCTGATCCGGCATCGCCTGGCGACGGAGAAAACCATCGAACGCCTGCACGCGTCGGAAGTCGCAACGGCATTCGGCGCGTTCCGGCTGGTGATCTGGCGCGATCGTTTGCGCGGCGACCTGCACTTCGCGCTGGCGCGCGGCGTAATCGACGATGGCGCACCGGTTTTGACGCGTGTGCACGTGCGCAACACTCTTTCCGACGTGTTGCATCTCGAACGCGATGATCTCGGCATGACGATGACCGCGGCCTTGCGACGGATCGCCGCCGAGGGTCGCGGCGTGGTGGTGGTGCTGGCCGCGCCTGAAGACCAGGTCAGCCTGCTGGCGCGCCTGAATCGCGAAGAGCCGGCAGAGGCTTCGCAGCCGGCGCGGCGTGGCGTGGCGGCGCAACACGAGTGGCGCCAACTCGGCCTCGGCGCGCAGATCCTTGCCGATCTCGGCGTACACCGCCTGCGCGTGCTGGGCACGCCGCGAAAATTGGTCGGGCTTTCGGGATTCGGCCTGGAGGTGATCGGGTACGTGGAAGAGCAGGAACCCGGGGCCGGGGACCGGGGGCCGGAGAAGGCGCGATAATTCACGCGGAGTGGAGTGTTTGTTGTTTGTGTCATCCCGGATTCGCAATCGACATTGCTTGAGCCAAGTCCGCTTCAGGGCAATGTGCAAGCTGGCCAAATGACGCCAAGCTGGTACGCTCTTCTGTCCCTGGTCCCTGGTCCCCGAAATCTGAAACCATTCCATGTCCAAGCAATCCGCCGCGTCACCTGCCTACCTTCGTTCCCCGCCCGGCGCACGCTACGCCGTGCTGGCCAGTCGCTGGAACGGCGACGTCGTGGATGCCCTGGTGGAAGGCGCGCGCACGTCCTTTGCCGCGCATGGCGTGGCCGGTGATGCGCTCGACGTGTTGCGTGTTCCCGGCGCGTGGGAACTGCCACTGCTGGCGCATCGCCTTGCCGCGGGCGGCGGGTACGCGGCGATCGTGGCGCTGGGTTGCGTGGTGCGTGGTGAAACCCGCCACTACGAACACGTGTCGGACGAATGCGCGCGCGGCTTGATGCGCGTGGCGCTGGATACCGGCGTGCCGGTGTTGAACGGCGTGCTCGCGGTCGAGGACGAGGCCGACGCGTGGGCGCGCGCGGGTGGCGCGCACGGCAACAAGGGTGCGGACGTGGCGTCGTCCGCGATCGAAATGGCGATGCTCCTGCGGAGCCTTTCTGCATGAGCGGGCACGGTCGCAGCGAGGATATCGATCCGGCCGCACGCACCCGTGCCCGCCGCCGCGCGGTGCAGGCGCTGTATGCGTGGGAACTTGGCGGCAATCCGATGCCCAGGGTAATCGACGATTTCCGTTCCGAACAAGATATGCAGATCGCCGATCTCGGCTACTTCGAGGACCTGTTGCGCGGCGTGGAGGAACATCGCGGTGAATTGGACGCAGGCCTGGCGCCGTTTCTCGGTCGTGACATCGAACGGGTCGATCCGATCGAACGTGCCGTGCTGCGACTGGCCGCGTACGAATTGAAGCATCGTCACGACGTGCCGTACCGCGTGGTACTGAACGAAGCCGTGGAGGTCGCCAAGCGCTTCGGTTCCGAGCAGGGCCACACCTACGTCAACGGCGTGCTCGACAAACTCGCCCATCAATGGCGCGCCGGCGAATCCACGGCGCCGCCTTGAGCGAGTTCGCGCTGATCGAGGCGATTCGCGCACGCGTGAACGTCGCGCGCCGCGATGCTGCGTTGGGCATCGGCGACGATGCGGCATTGCTCGAAGTACCGGTGAACCGGGAACTGGTCGCATGCACCGACACGCTGGTCGCGGGCGTGCATTTCCTTCCGGAGGCATTGCCCGGAGACCTCGGCTGGAAATCGCTGGCGGTGAATCTTTCCGATCTCGCCGCGATGGGTGCCGAGCCCGCGTGGGCGTTGCTGGCGTTGACGCTGCCCAACGCTGATGCGCGTTTCGTCGAGCGCTTCGCCGACGGATTCGCCGAACTCGCGCGTGCACACGACCTTGCGTTGATCGGTGGCGACACCACGCAAGGCCCGTTGTCCATCACCGTGACCGCATTGGGCCTGGTGCCATCCGGAGCAGCCTTGATGCGCCACGCGGCATGTGCGGGCGATGCGGTGTTCGTGACCGGCACGTTGGGTGACGCGGCGGGGGCGCTGCGCTTGTTGCGGGACTCGGGACTCGGGACTCGGGACTCGGGAACGGCGGCTGTGCACCCTGAAATATTGTTCTCTCACCTGAATCGGCCGCAGCCGCGCGTCGCGGCCGGGTTGGCGCTGCGTGGTCTCGCCAATGCGTGCATCGATGTATCCGACGGCCTGCTGGCCGACCTCGGCCATGTGTGCGAGGCCAGTGGTGTGGGTGCGGAACTAGACGCCGATATGCTGCCGCTGTCGGCTGCGCTGACGGCGACGTTCGACGCTGCGACCGGTCGCGAACTTGCGCTCAGCGGCGGCGATGACTACGAATTGTGTTTTACCGTGCCGGCCGAACGCGAGGCAGGGCTGGCCGCAACGTTCGCGGCGACAGGCTGCAGCGCTACCCGGATCGGCCGGGTCGTCGCGGCCCCGGGGGTGCGCGTATTCGACGCCGATGGCAAGCCGATCACGCCGCCGCGCGCGGGCTGGGAACACTTTGGCGTCAACAGGCCCTAGATGAGCGCGCCACTCACCGCCCGCCAACG
>JBOHYV010000317.1:0-3605 GCA_050738135.1 Rhodanobacteraceae bacterium
CACCGAGATTGGCCGAATTGTTGATGCCCGACACCACGATGTCGGGCTCGCTTTCCAGCAGCCCGGACAGCGCGAGATGCACGCAATCGGTCGGCGTGCCGACTACGCGATAGCGGCCGTCGGCGAGCCTGGCGACCCGCACGGGCTGATCGAGGGTCAGCGAATTGCTGGCGCCGGAACGGTCGCGATCGGGCGCCACCACCGTCACTTCACCCACTTCGCGCAGATGCTCGGCAAGTATGCGGATGCCCGGCGCGTCCACGCCATCATCATTGCTCAACAACACCCGCATCGCTTGTGCATGCTCCGGAAAACGACAGGATTGCGCGCCGGGCGCGCAGACCACAAGTCTAGCCGATTCGTTGCACCAGCCCGGCTTCAATGACCGGACGCCGGTGCGGCGGTCGAAGCCGACGGCGGCACAACGACGCTGGCGGCGCCGGTCGGCGTGTCGACCACCTGGTAAAACACCTCGCCGGGCTTGACCAGTCCGAGTTGCGAACGCGCACGCGCCTCGACCGCATCCTGACCGTGCTTCAGGTCCCGTACGTCAGCGCTGAGGGCCTCATTGCGCTGCTTCAACTTCACGTTCTCGGCTTTCTGCTGGGACACCCGCGAGCGGATGGCGCGCAAGTCGCGCATGCCGCCGTTGCCGATCCACAGCTTGACCTGCAGGCCGATCAACAAGGCAATCAGGATCAAAGCTATCCAACGAAGCAAGGGGCGACGGCCTCAGCCGGGAAGTGCCGCGAGATTCGGAAACGCATTGCGGCCAGCATACTTCGCCGCGGTGCCAAGTTGTTCCTCGATCCGCAGCAACTGGTTGTACTTGGCGATGCGGTCGGAACGGCACAGTGAACCCGTCTTGATCTGGGTGGCCGTGCTCGCCACCGCAAGGTCGGCGATGGTGGTGTCTTCGGTTTCGCCGGAACGGTGCGAGATTATCGCGGCGTAGGCCGCCGCATCGGCCATCGCAACGACTTCCAGGGTTTCCGACAGAGTCCCGATCTGGTTCAGCTTCACGAGGATCGCGTTGGCGATGCCATCGGTGATCGCCTTGCGGAATATGGCCGGATTGGTGACGAAGTTGTCGTCGCCCACCAACTGGATTTTCGTGCCGAGTTTTTCCGTGATGAGTTTCCATCCGGCCTGATCGCCCTCGGCCACACCATCCTCGATGCTGATGATCGGATATTTCGCGCACCAATCCGAATACAAATCCACCATTCCGGCAGCATCGAGCTTGCGGTTCTCGCCCTTCAGGTCGTACACACCGTCATCGAAGAACTCCGACGACGCGGGATCGAGTGCAATCCAGATTTGCTTGCCCGGTTGATAGCCCGCCGCGGTCACCGCTTCCAGGATCACCTCGATCGCTTCCTCGTGCGTACGCAGCGCCGGCGCGAAGCCGCCCTCGTCGCCGACCGCGGTGTTCATGCCGCGCTTCTTCAATTGCGTCTTCAAGGCATGAAAACACTCGACGCCCGCGCGCAACGCATCGGAGAATTTCCCGAAACCCGCCGGCATCACCATGAATTCCTGCATGTCGAGCGGATTGTCCGCGTGCACCCCGCCGTTGATCACGTTCATCATGGGAACCGGGAGTATCGGTTTGCGCCCGCCTGCGAGATATTTCCACAGCGGCTGCTTGCGTGACGCCGCGACCGCATGCGCGGCGGCCAGTGACACGCCCAGCGTCGCGTTGGCGCCGAGCCGCGATTTGTTGGGCGTGCCATCCAGCGCAATCAGCTTTTCATCGAGGCCCTTCTGGTCGCCCGCATCGAAGCCGGCCAAGGCTTTCGCGATTTCATTGTTGACGTTGCCGACCGCCTTCGTGACGCCCTTGCCGCCGTAGCGCGCCTTGTCGCCGTCACGCAACTCGACCGCTTCACGCGTACCGGTGGATGCACCGCTCGGCACGATCGCCCGATCGCGCGCGCCATCCACCAGCGTGATCTCGGCTTCAAGGGTGGGGTTGCCGCGGGAATCCAGCACTTCGCGGGCATGGATGGATTGGATGATGGTTGTCATTTCTGCTGTAGCCAAGTTGATCGAGATAGTTCGTCATTCCGGGGCCGTTCGCGGCCTCATCGCGAACGGAACCCGGAATGACGACATTTTATTTGTCTGCCACCTCAAGGAGACCGGAGCGCTTCGTCACCTCATCGAGTTTCTTCAACGTTCCCAGCAACCCCTCCATCTTGCCCAGCGGCCACGCATTCGGGCCATCGGACAACGCCTTGTCGGGATCGGGGTGGGTTTCCATGAATACGCCGGCGACGCCCACTGCGACCGCGGCACGCGCCAGCACCGGCACGAATTCGCGCTGGCCGCCGGACTTGGTGCCCTGCCCGCCCGGCAACTGCACCGAATGCGTGGCATCGAACACCACCGGGCAATTCGTTTCGCGCATCACCGCCAGCGAACGCATGTCCGAGACGAGATTGTTGTAGCCGAAGCTCGCGCCGCGCTCACACACCAGGATCTGGTCGTTGCCGACGGCACGTGCCTTCTCGACCACGTTCTGCATGTCCCACGGCGACAGGAACTGGCCCTTCTTGATGTTGAGGGGTTTGCCCACGCGCGCGACCTTCTGGATGAAATCGGTTTGCCGGCACAGGAACGCCGGCGTCTGCAATACGTCGACGACCTCGGCCACTTCGTCGAACGGCGTGTATTCGTGCACGTCGGTGAGCACCGGCACGCCGATCTGCTTCTTCACTTCGGCGAGGATCCGCAGGCCTTCTTCCATCCCGAGGCCACGGAAACTTTTCCCCGAGGTTCGGTTGGCCTTGTCGAAGCTCGACTTGAAGATGAAGGGGATCCCAAGCCTGCCGGTGATGTCCTTGAGCGTGCCGGCGGTGTCCAGTTGCAACTGCTCGGACTCGACCACGCAGGGACCGGCGATCAGGAAGAATGGTTTGTCGAGGCCGACTTCGAAGCCGCACAGGTTCATGTTGAACCCCGCGATACACGTAGGGCGGGCATTGCCCGCCGGCAACGGCGGCGGACGGTGTCCGCCCTACACCAGCTTATTTCGAATTCAAACCGCACATCGGACTCCACGCGCACAGCGTACCCTCACCCGGCCTTCGGCCACCCTCTCCCGGAGGGAGAGGGGAAAAGCAATCTTCACCCCGCCGCTCCCCGCGCCAGCCGCGGCGCATCGCGCATCGCCTTGTACTCGCGCGCCGCGCGCACGAAACCGTTGAACAACGGGTGGCCGTCGCGCGGCGTCGAGGTGAACTCGGGATGGAACTGGCACGCGAGGAACCACGGGTGCTTCTGTGCCGGCAACTCGACGATTTCCACCAGGTCGTCCACCGACAATCCCGCGATCACCATCCCCGCCTTCTCCAGCCGTTCGCGATAACGATTGTTGAACTCGTAACGGTGGCGATGGCGTTCGCGAACGGTGTCGGCGCCATACAACTCGCGCGCAAGGGTGCCTGCCTTCAGATGACACTCCTGCGCGCCAAGACGCATGGTGCCGCCGAGGTCGGAGTCCTCATCGCGACGTTGCACGTCGCCCGCAGCTTGCGTCCATTCCGTGATCAGCGCGATCACCGGATCGGCGCAATCGCGATCGTTCTCGGTGGACCCCG
>JBOHYV010000318.1:0-3602 GCA_050738135.1 Rhodanobacteraceae bacterium
GTCACCCGCCGCCTTGTTGCTTTGCCGGAGATCCAGCCGACCTGCGCTCACGCGCGCGGAATGCAAGGCGACCAGCAGTGGTGCATCGCGAAAGTCGATCGTGGCATACGCCAGCACCTTGCCGTCCGGGCCCGTGATCGGGCCAGCGAAACTCAGGATGTGGGTGACCGGCGATTGCGCGGGCCCCACATTGTCGTTGCTCGCCACCGACATCAATTGTGCGGCGCGCGCATACCCGAATTTCTGCAGATTGCCATGCAGCACCTCGTTCATTTGCGCGCTGTACAGCGTCACCGTCCTGGCACCACCCACCTCGGCCTTGATGCGTTGCGCAACCGCGTCACGCGTCTGTACGTCATCCTTGGCGGCCAGCTGCGCGACCAACGCAGGATCGGCAAGCGCCTTGACCACTTGCCCGCGTTTGTCGGCAACGACCAGTGCGATCCTTTGCGCGACGTCCTGTCTTGCCTGTGCCAGCGCCTCGGTCGCCGCGGTTTGGCGTACCACCAGCCAAGTCTGCCAGCCCATGAACAATCCGAACAACACCAGCAACGTGCCCAGCGCGAGCGCCAGATCGGCCACGACTTCGGCAATACCGCGGCGCAGGCTCAGGCGCGCGCGCACGGCGCGCGCCGCAGCCTGGACGTTCGGGGCTGCCTTCTTGCTGATCGTCGATTCGTTGCCCATTAGAGCCAATTGTTGCCCCGGTCACGCGACCCCGGTCGAGCCGAATCCCCCGGCTCCTCGTCCACTCGGTGCGAATTCCTCGACCACCCGCCACGCCACCCGCGCCACCGGCGTCACCAGCAACTGCGCGATGCGATCTCCCGGCCGGATAGTAAACGCCTCAACGCCGCGGTTCCAGCAGGAAATCATCAATGGTCCCTGGTAATCGGCATCGATCAATCCGGTGAGGTTGCCCAGCACCAGGCCATGTTTGTGTCCCAGCCCCGAGCGCGGCAGGATCAGGGCGCACCAGCCGGGATCGGCGATGTGGATCGCCAGCCCGGTGGAAACCAGCGCACTTTCGCCCGGCGCCAGCGTCACGGCCGCTTCCGGCGCGGCGCGCAAATCCATCGCGGCGCTGCCGTCGGTGGCATACGCGGGCAAGGGAATGGAATCGCCGAGGCGGGCATCCAGACGTTTCAGTTCCACCGCGAACGCGGCGCGCGGCAACGGATTCATGCCTGCGCACGACCACGGAAACGGGTGGCAATGCGCGCCACCAGCGCCTGGGCCAGGTCGCGCTTGGGTGCGCGCGGCAGGCTTTCGCTGCCGCCCGGCCAGATCAGTTCCAGCGCGTTGTCGTCAGCGCCCATGCCGAGGTTTTCGTCGACATGGTTGGCTGCCAGCAGGTCGAGTTTCTTGCGCTCGAGTTTTTCGCGCGCGTGTTCGATGACCCGATCGGTTTCCGCGGCAAAGCCGACCACGAACGGGCGCGGATCGCGCGCGGCGACCCCGGCCAGGATGTCGGGGTTTTCGATGAGTTCCAGCACCGGCGCGCCGGATGACCCCTTCTTGATCTTGTGTGGAGAATACTTCGCCACCCGCCAATCGGACACCGCCGCGGTGGCGATGAAGATGTCGGCGTCGTCGATCGCCTGCATCACGGCATCGCGCATCTGCAGCGCGCTGCGCACGTCCACGCGTCGTGCAACGCCGGGAGGCGTCGCCAGCGCAACCGGGCCTGCGACCAGGGTCACTTCGGCGCCCGCTTCGGCCGCGGCTTCGGCAAGCGCAAAACCCATCTTGCCGGAGCTGCGGTTGCCGAGGAAACGCACCGGATCGATATCCTCGTAGGTGGGCCCGGCATCGATCACCACCCGCACACCGGCAAGCGCGGATTCATGCGACATGCATGCCGCCCGGCGCCACCATGGCCTGCACCAGCTGCTGCGGCTCCAGCATCCGGCCCGGTCCCGATTCGCCTTCCGCGAGCGGCCCGTCGGCGGGACCGAGAATCGCGACACCACGTGCGCGCAAGGTGGCGACGTTCGCTTGCGTGGCAGGATGCAACCACATCCTGTGATTCATCGCCGGCGCCACCGACAACGGCGCGGTCGTGGCCAGACATAACGTCGAAAGCAGGTTGTCGGCGAAGCCGTGCGCGAGTTTGGCCAGGGTATCGGCCGAAGCCGGCGCAATCAGCACCGCATCCGCCCAGCGCGCGAGCTCCAGATGCGCCATCCCCGTTTCGGCTTCGGCATCCCACAATCCGTGGCGCACCGGCTGGCCGGACAGCGCCTGAAACGTCAACGCGCTGACGAAGCGTTCGGCGTTGTCGGTCAGCACCACCCGCACCTCGGCACCGGCGTCGCGCAAACGCCGCACCACCTCGCAAGCCTTGTATGCGGCGACACCCCCCGACACCCCAAGCAGAACGTGTCGATGCTCGCTGGGACGATGTTCCCTGGCACCCATGTCGGATTTCGCTGACGGACTGACAGGCGGCTAGCTTACCGGAATCGACGCGCCACGCCGCTGCATTCGGGCCTTCGCGTGTTCCAGGCTGGGTGCGGGTTCAAGGAGATCCGGCAATGAGCATTCGCGATTGGCCGCAGGGCGAACGCCCACGTGAAAAGTTGTTGTCGCAGGGCGCCGCGGCACTGACACCGGCTGAGCTGCTGGCAATCCTGCTGGGCAGCGGCGTGCGCGGACGCAGCGCGGTGGACATGGGACGTGACCTGCTGGCGCGCGCCGGCGGACTGAACACCTTGCTCACGGGTGGGCTTACCGCCACGCCGGGGCTCGGGCCGGCGAAACGTGCACGCCTGGTCGCCGCGCTGGAACTCGCGCGACGAGCCTTGCGCGAGGAACTCGTCACCCGCACCGCGTTGGCCAGCCCGCGCGACAGCGCCGCGTTCCTGAAGGCGCAACTCGCACACAAGCCGTACGAAGTGTTCGCCTGCCTGTTTCTCGACAACCGCCATCGGGTACTGGCGTTCGAGGAGCTCTTCCGCGGCACGCTGGATGGCGCTTCCGTGCACCCGCGTGAAGTGGTCCGTGCCTCGCTCAAACACAACGCGGCAGCGGTGATCCTGGCCCACAACCATCCCAGCGGGGTCGCCGAGCCCTCCGCCGCCGACCGCAACATCACCCGTCAGTTGCGCGACGCACTGCAGCTGGTGGGCGTGCGGGTGCTCGACCACCTGGTGGTCGGTGCGGGCGAACCCACCTCGATGGCGGCACGTGGGCTGATCTGACAAGTCGTGCGATCGCCCTGACCGCCGCCGGCCATCGACTTGATTGCGGGTCCGTCCAAACCTGCCGCCCGTCGTTTCCTGAATGAGATTTCCGGGCTTTGGCATCTGGCAAATCAGTTATACACAATGCGGGATCACAATCGCTTGGCGCATGCTTTTAGTGTGCTTTCCGCAAACAGCAATCAGTTAATTGAAAATGAAGATGTTTTCTAGCTGACTGGATACAAAATGCCCGTTGTACCGTCATCCCGAGGCCCCCGGGATCGTGAATGTCCACCAAGTTATCCACAAGATGGCGTTTGGACGCGGCCGGTCGCGCGGTTACGATGAAATAACATCACATTGCAGCCATCGATCCCGTGAAAGATGCCCTCCATGAACTGTTGATGCACGCGCTGG
>JBOHYV010000319.1:0-3601 GCA_050738135.1 Rhodanobacteraceae bacterium
ACGCCTCGGCGCCGCTGAACATGCGGGTGCGCACGCTGACCTGCTGCAGGAACAGCACCAGCCGGTCGTCCTTCAGCATGTGGTCGTCGGCCAGCACTTCGCTGAAATCGCGCGGGTCCGACAATCGGCGGCCCTTGGCCATGCGCAGGAACAGCCGCGCCAGCCAGTTGGTGAAATCGCAGCCGATCAACAGCAGGTGGTTGTGTTCCAGTTCGTAGAACAGCTTTTCGGGCGTCAGGTGCTCGGATTGCAGGGCACAGATGAATTCCAGCATGTCCTCGTCGGACAGCACATAGGTGGGTGAGGCCGACAGGCGCCCCAGCAGGTGATAGACCACGGTGCGCCGCAGCTCGCTGCGCTCAACCGGCAGGTCGGCCACGCGATTCGGCGCGTAGGCGATCACTTCGCTGGTCGGCTGGCCACCGAAACGCGTGCGGTTGATCGCCTTTTCCAGCAGCGGATCGAAGGTGGTCGTGACGAACAGGTCGAAGTCGGTGATCTCGGCCAGTTGCCTGAGCGCCGGCGGCGGCTCGAAGTCGACTTCGCGCATGATCGAACGCACCCGCGTGTACGCTTCCTCGCGGCGGCCGCGCTGCGCGAGATAGTTGCAGATCACGTCGTTGATCGCGAGCGGCTGTGGCAGGTCGTGCGTATCCACGGACAACCGCGCCGCGAGCTTTTCGGCCAACCACTCGTAGAGCGGACGCAGCCCGGTGTCGGTCTGCACCCGCAACAGTTCGGGCCCGATGATCGGGACGACGCGATGTTCCTCGATGTAATTGAGGAGATCGTCCCATGCGTCTTCGTCGAAACTTTGCAGCAGTTCGGCCGCGTTCGAGGATGCACTCATCGCTCAACCCCCAAGTTGACCGACGAAGCTTACACGGGCGCCTGCGTGCACGCATCTATAATCGGGTTTGTCCCGTCGAATCTCGGTTACTTCTCTTCGTCATTCCGGGGCCGCTGCCGGGTTCCACCGGCAGCGGAGCCCGAAATCCAGCTCTTCCTGTTTCGAAGCCTAAGCTGGATTCCGGGTTCTGCCCGCAAAAGGCGCGGGCAGCCCCGGAATGACGAGGTAGACGAGTGGCCAACCCCGGATGTTCTTGAGGTAATCCGAAGGTGGATACGCCACGCCACACGCAACACGACGACGAACGCTTCCAACTCGTCGCGCCGTACCAGCCTTCGGGCGACCAGCCGCAGGCGATCGCCAGGCTGATCGAGGGTTTCGAGGCGGGGCTCGCGGCGCAGACGTTGCTGGGCGTCACCGGTTCGGGCAAGACCTTCACCATCGCCAACGTGGTGCAGGCGGTGCAGCGCCCCACGCTGGTGCTGGCGCCCAACAAGACCCTGGCGGCGCAGTTGTACGGCGAGTTCCGGCAGTTCTTCCCGCACAACGCGGTCGAGTATTTCGTCAGCTACTACGACTACTACCAGCCGGAAGCGTACGTCCCTTCGTCGGACACCTACATCGAGAAGGACGCGTCGATCAATGACCACATCGAGCAGATGCGGCTGGCCGCGACCAAGGCGCTGCTGTCGCGGCGCGATGCGTTGATCGTCGGCACGGTGTCCGCGATCTACGGTTTGGGTGATCCCGAGGACTATCTCTCGCTGCGGCTGATTCTTTCCATCGGCGATCGGGTCGATCAGCGCCAGTTGCTGCGCCAGTTGACCGAGCTGCAATACACCCGCAACGAGATGGAACTGCGTCGCGGCACCTATCGGGTGCGTGGTGAGCGGCTCGACATTTTCCCGGCCGAAAACGAAACCGAGGCGTTGCGCATCGAGATGTTCGATGGCGTGGTCGAGAAGATTTCGATGTTCGATCCGTTGACCGGCGACACGCTGCGCAAATTGCCGCGCTGCGTGGTGTACCCCGCCACGCATTACGCCTCGACCCGCGAGAGCGTGCTGAACGCGATCGAGACGATCAAGGCGGAACTGGTGGAGCGGCTGGAAGTGCTGCGCGCCGCCAACAAGGTGCTGGAAGCGCAGCGGCTGGAACAGCGCACGTTGTACGACGTCGAGATGATGGCCGAAGTCGGCTATTGCCAGGGTATCGAGAACTACTCGCGGCACCTGACGCGGCGCTTGCCGGGCCAGCCACCGCCCACCTTGTTCGATTACCTGCCATCCGACGCGTTGTTGGTGGTGGACGAATCGCACGTCACCATCCCGCAGCTCGGCGCGATGTACAAGGGTGACCGCTCGCGCAAGGAAACGCTGGTGGAGTTCGGCTTCCGGTTGCCATCGGCGCTCGACAACCGACCCCTGAAGTTCGAGGAATGGGAACAACGCGAACCGCGCACGATTTTCGTTTCAGCCACGCCGCGCGATTATGAAATGCACAAATCCGGTGGCAGTGTGGTGGAACTGGTGGTGCGTCCGACCGGTCTGGTCGATCCGGAAGTCGAGGTGCGGCCGGTGCGCTCACAGGTGGACGATGTGCTGGGCGAAATCCACGAGCGCGTGAAGCTGGGCGACCGGGTGTTGATCACCACTCTCACCAAGCGCATGTCCGAGAACCTCACCGACTTCCTGGCCGAGCAGGACGTGCGGGTGCGTTACCTGCACTCGGACATCGAAACCGTCGAGCGCGTGGAGATCATCCGCGACCTGCGACTCGGCAAGTTCGATGTGCTGGTCGGCATCAACTTGCTGCGCGAGGGCCTGGACATGCCGGAGGTTTCATTGGTCGCGATCCTCGACGCCGACAAGGAAGGTTTCCTGCGTTCGACCGGCTCGCTGATCCAGACCATCGGCCGCTGCGCGCGCAACGTGCGCGGCAAGGCCATCCTGTATGCCGACACGATCACGAAATCGATACAGGCCGCGATCGACGAGACCGACCGCCGCCGCGCCAAACAGGTCGAATACAACCTCGAACACGGCATCACGCCGACCACCATCGTGCGCAACATCGCCGACGTGATGGAAGGCGCGCGCGACGAACCGGGGACGCGCGGACGCGGACGGGGACGCGGCAAGGGTCAGGTGGAATCCACACGCAAAGTCGCCGAGGAGACCGCGGATTATTCCGTGCTCGACGCGCACGCCGCCGCCGCGCTCATCAAGAAGCTCGAATCGCGCATGTACAAGCACGCGCAGGACCTCGAATTCGAGGAAGCCGCGCACCTGCGCGACGAAATCCACCGCGTGCGCGAACAGGCGTTCATTCAATAGCGGCGCGCAAGGTGTTGCGCTTTTCCTGCGCTTTCCGAAGAGGCCTTGCGCTTTTCTTCTTCCGTGCGCAGGAAGGGGAATCGAGGGGATGGCTTGTCGCTTCGGTAGCCGCATCCCCCCGGCGCGTCGCGCCGACCCCTTCGTGGCGATGAGGACAAGGGCAGCACTCGCTTCTCCGACCGTACGAGGCTTTGCTCCTTTCTTCCCCCTTCCGCAGGAAGGGGGATCGAGGGGGATGGCTCTTGTTCTCCGCGTTGCGTGATGGCATTCCCCCGCTCCGCACTTCGTGCCGAGGGGAATGATGACGGATGCGATCATGCAGCGTTGCGGCAGCGGCAGGGGCGAACCAATACGATGTCAAATATGAAGGTGAATGGCGTCGCGATGGCCCGTATCAGCCCGATGCGACGGCGCG
>JBOHYV010000320.1:0-3583 GCA_050738135.1 Rhodanobacteraceae bacterium
GCGGCGCGCTGGGTGCGCTGTTGCTGGCGGAACCGGCAGGCAAGGCGTGGCGTTACGTCGGGCGTGTCGGCACCGGGCTGGACAGCGCGATGCTGGAGCGTTTGCACGCGCAGCTGGAACCGGTAAAGCGCAAACCCGAGCTGGAGGATGCACCGGACGCACGGCAACTGCGTGGCGCGCGGCCGACATGGGTGCGACCACGGCAGGTGGTCGAGGTCGCATTCCGCGGCCGCACCGGCGACGAACTGCTGCGCCAGGCCAGCTTCAAGGGCCTGCGCCCCGACAAGTCACCCGCGGACCTTCGCGACAGCGATCGAACAAGGAAAACCAGACCCATGCCACGGAAAAACAGCACCATCCGGAAGAACGTCGCGAGCGAACCGAACTATTCGTTCACCCATCCCGAGCGCGTGCTGATCGATCGTCCGCGCACCACCAAGCGCGATCTCGCGGGGTTTTACGCAGGCATCGCCGAACGCCTGTTGCCGGGGGTGATCGGCCGACCGCTGTCGCTGTTGCGTTGCCCGGACGGTGCGGGCGAGGAATGCTTCGTCCAGAAGCACCCGATGGTGGGCATGCCCGAAGCGATCGGGGTCGGTGATGCACGCAGCACCCACGGCAAGCGGCAACAGTACGTTTACGTCAACGACATCGATGGCGTACTGGGTCTGGTGCAGATGAACGTGATCGAGTTTCACCCATGGGGCTCCACCATCGCCGATCTCGAGCATCCTGACAGGCTGGTGTTGGACCTCGACCCGGATACGGGTGTGGCCTGGCCGCGGGTGCGCAACGCCGCGAAGTTGCTGCGGAAGCGTCTGCAGGCCGTGGGGCTCGAAAGTTTCCTGCGCACCACTGGCGGCAAGGGCCTGCACGTGGTGGTACCGCTGAACCCGCGTCCCGACTGGAAGGACGCCAAGGCGTTCGCGCATGCGCTGGCGCGCAGGCTGGAGCAGGAGTCGCCGCGCGAATTCGTCTCGGCCGCAACCAAAAACCGCCGCAAGGATCGCATCTTCGTGGACTACCTGCGCAATGCGCGCGGCGCCACGGCGGTGGCTTCCTACAGCGTGCGCGCTCGGCCCGGCGCCGGCGTCGCGACGCCACTGCGCTGGGAAGAATTGTCGCGGGTGCGTTCGGGCGCGCACTACACCATCGGCAACATCGGACGTCGCATGAAAGCGATGCGGGACGACCCATGGCAAGGCATCGGCGAGTTGCGGCAGGCCTTGCCGTCATGAACAACGCTTTCCCCAAGGAGCAGGAACATGCCAAGACCGATCTGGAGCGGCACCATCAGTTTCGGACTGTTGAACATCCCGGTGCAATTGATGCCGGGCGAACGCCACACCGACCTGCATTTCAGGATGCTGGATTCACGCAACCATGCGCGGGTCCGCTACGAGCGCGTCAACGAGGAAACCGGCGAAGAAGTACCCTGGAAAGAAGTGGTGAAGGCGTTCGAATACGACAAGGGCAATTACGTGGTGCTGGACAAGGAGGACTTTGCCAAGGCCGCCCCGGAATCGACCGAATCGGTGGACATCGAGGCGTTCGTGGATCCGGATGCGGTGGGTTCCGAATACTTCGACAAACCCTATTACCTCGTGCCCGCGAAGAAGGCCGAAAAGGGCTACGTACTGTTGCGTGAAACGCTGAAGCGCCTGAAGACTGCCGGGCTGGCGCGGGTGGTGATCCGCACCCGCGAACACCTCGCGCTGGTGTTGCCGCGGGACGACACACTGCAGTTGATGCTGTTGCGCTACCCGCAGGAAATCGTCCCCGAAGACGAATACGTATTCCCGGACAAGAAGCTTTCGTCGTACCGGGTCAACCAGCAGGAACTGAAGATGGCCGAATCGCTGGTGAAGTCGATGATCGGCGAATGGAAACCGGCCAGCTACCACGACGATTTTCGCGAACGCCTCACCCGGGTGATCGAATCGCGCATCAAGGCCGAGGGCGGGGTGCGCGCACCGGCGGAAGAAGCCGCGATGCCGAAAAATGCTTCCACCAACGTGGTGGACTTCATGGCGCTCCTCAAGAAGAGCATCGACGACAAGCAACGCACGCCGGCCAAAAAGAAGGCCGCATCCGCCGGGCGGCGCGGCGGTCACCGTTCCGGCACGCGTCGCAAATTCTCGGCCAACAAGAAAGCAGGCAAGCGCTCCTGAGGTGCAGCGCCGGTCAGCCTGGCTTCGGCTGGCCGGATGCAGTGGCCTGTTCCGATGCCGCGGCGGTCGCAACGTCGCGCGGATAACTTCGCGCCCCCAGCAGCAACACCACGCCGGCACCAGCCAGCACGACCACCATCAACAGGAATGTACGATCCATGTTGCCACCGCCCGACTGCGCGGCGGCGGAGGCAAGCGCCGCGCCGCCGGCGCCTCCCAGCAACCCTGAAAGCCATCCAAACAGCGGCGGCGACGCGGCCTGCGCCAGGTACACGATGGTGGAACGCACGCCTTCCGCGCGACCCCATAACCGCGAATGCATGACGTCGAGCCGCGCGGCATCGACCGGCGGAAACGCACCACCGATGCCGCCCGCAGTAATGAACAGGAACGGCGCCGCAATGGCAAGGTTGGGCAGCAGCATGCCCGGGAACAACGCGGCCACGGCCACGAAGTAGGCGCCCGCGCCGACCACCATGCGGGCAGCCACGCGTCCTTTCGCCAGCAGCCGGTCGGCAAGCAGCCCGGCCAGCAATACCCCCGCGATCGCGCCCAGCCCGACGACCACCACGAAGGTGCTGGACAATCCCTGCGACAGTCCGAAGTGCGAGCGCATGAAAACCACCACGAAGGTGCGCAGGCCGGTGAAGTAGAAATAGCCGAGCGCGGAAGCCAGGATCAGCATGCGATAGCTCGGCAACGCGAGAATGTATTTCACCGCCTCCCACACCCCCATGTGCGTGGGGTCCTCGCGCAACACCAGCCCTTCACGTGGCTCGATGCCATGATCGCGCACCACGTCCCTGATCTTGATGTCGTCGCCGTGCGGGTGCCAGTGTTCGGCGGTACCTTCCGGATCGGTCGATGGATCCCGTTCCTCGACCGGCAGGCGACCGCGCCCGCCGCGGCGCGGTTCGGGCATCTTGCGTGCGATCACCCAGCCCAACACCAGCCCCAGCACCGCGAGCATCAGGAACGGGGCACGCCACGACAGCGCTGCCACGTTGCCCGAAATCAGGAACCCGATGGCCACCCCGATCAACTCGCCGGAAAGCACGTACCCGTAGATGCGGCTGCGCTCACCCGGACTGAAGCTGTCGCCGACGAGCGATGCCATTGCGGGCGAGCCGATTGCCATCACGACCCCGAGGACCAGGCGCGCGGTGAACATTGTCGCGTACGAAGTGGCGAACCCGCACCAGATCATCGCCAATGACCACAGCGTGATGCCGATGACCAGCAAGTTGCGGCGGTTGAAGCGGTCGACCAGGATGCCGAACGGCAACGTCAGCAGCGCGCTCGACGCCACGGTCACCGTCACCAGCAACCCGACTTCGACATTGTCGATGTGCAGTGCCGGTTTCAATTGCGCCGCGACCGCGCCGAGCGTGGCCTTGTCGGCCGCGTCGAGC
>JBOHYV010000321.1:0-3567 GCA_050738135.1 Rhodanobacteraceae bacterium
CGCGCAGCCGACCGGCAGAGCAAGCGCCGCATGTCCGAGGCCAGGGATGGCCGGTATCGAAGTGGGGCTTTCCCCCGCGCCGTTGGATGACGCCGCGGCGCGCAGCCGAACGGCAGAGCAAGCGCCGCATGTCCGAGGCCAGGGATGGCCGAGTTCGGCGCGGCTGCCGTTCGGCGAGCACCGCGGGAAGTTGAGCCGACACGATGTCGGCGAAACCGTCATGCCCGGCGCAATAGTTTTGGTGACTTTTGCCGAAACAAAAGTCACCCGCGCCGTGGGACGGCGTGGAAAAGGACAGGGATGTCGAATCTGGAACGTCACGCGGGTGCGAACCCTCACCCGTCCGACCACTCGCGAGTGGTCGGACACCCTCTCCCGAAGGGAGAGGGAACAACCTCCATGCGCCGTCAGCGCGCCACCATCCGCGCAAACCACTGCCAGCCCGGCAGCCACTCCGTGATCAATTTCAGGCAGGTGAGCATCGGCACCGCCAGCAGCGCCCCGGGGATGCCCCAGATCCATGCCCAGATCAGCAGCCACACCAGGATCGCCAGTGGCGAAAGCCGCATCCGCCGGCCCATGATCATCGGCGTGACGACATTGCCTTCCAGCGCTGCCAGCACTGCAAAGCACGCAGCGGGCGCCAGGGCATGCAGCGGCGAGGTGAAATTGACCAGCCCGACCACCACCAGCAGCAGCGTGTTGGTCACCGCACCGACGTAAGGCATGTAATTGAGCAAGGTCACCAGGCCGCCCCACAACAAGGGGTCGGGCATTTTCAGCAACCACAGGATCGCCGCCGTGATGAGACCCAGGGAAATGTTGATGAGCGTGACGGTCAGCAGATAGCGCGAAAACTCTTCCTGGATGCCGCGTATCAACCGCAGCGCAATGCGTCGGTAGCTGAAACCCGGCATCGCCGTGACCAGATGCGCGGCCACGTTGCGGCCGTAACTGAGGAAGAAGAACACCAGCAGTGCGACCGTCAGTACCGCGACCACGATGCGCGGCGCCGACTTCATCAGGTTGCCGAACGAGAAGCCGCCCGGCGACGGCGCCGCCTTGGCGGTCGGCGGAGTCCCGACACCAATGCCGGCGAGCGACTGCGATGCCGCATGGCTGGCCCGCGTGATGGGCTCGGCGATACGCTTGAGTTTGTAGCCCACGTCGTGCATCGCGGTGGGCGCTTCCTTGAGCCATGCCGCGGCGGGCGCACTCAAGGCCACGACGCTGCCGGCCAACACTGCCGCAAGCGCGATCATCACCAGCAGGCTGCCGAGTGGCCGCGGTATGTACAACCGGTGCAATCCGACCACGATGGGGTTCAGCCCCAGCGCAATGAACACCGCCAGCACCAGCGGGATCAACAGCGAGCGCGCCAGCACCAGGGTCGCCGCGATCGCCAGCAGCATCAGGACCACCAGCGGAACGCGCAACGACCGCAAGCGCCGCACGCGCCTGCGATTCGCCGGCGTGACGCGATGCCGGGGCTGGATCGCCTGCAATCGTCCCGGGCGCGTCGGCGGACGACCGCCTGGAGCAAGAGGTGTTCCGGACGATCTCGACGGCGGCATATCGGCGCTCGGCCACGCCACGATGGCGACTTGACCAGTGTAGTCCCGATCGCACGGAATCGTTGCGTAACATCGCGCCTGATCAGCGTCGTATGTCAGCAAGGTTCGCTTGGTCGTCAGGATTCCCGGCCGCCCGAATCGGTTGCGGTTCCGGGCCGCTTCGCGCTGTTGGCGGGGGAATCCGGAACCGCTGTTGATGCCGGTTGCTGGACAAGCTCGCCGCGTCCTGCGACTCGCCCCCGGATCAAGTCCGGGGCAGGCTCTGCGGGCCATCGGCTGCGCCGATGTTCGCTCCGACGTCCTGCCTCGGTTCGGCCACGATGAAGCCGCAGGCCGCCCCGGAATGACGAGGCTTTCCTGCCGACACGTAGCGGCGCAGGTCGTGCGTTGATCGTGCCGATTGCAGCGTGCCGATTGCAGCGCCCTCGTCCGATCAGGTGCGATCGTGCAAGAACTGCCGCACCAGACCCCACGCGGGACCGGTGGCGATGCCCACGCCGGCCCGGATCAGTCCGCCGCCTACGCGCAATTGCGCCAACGCGAAACCGATGCCCGCGGCGCCGGCGAGGGTCGGCAGCGGGTGCGCCCGGTACACGTTGATGACGTCATCGACCGACTTGTCCAGCTCGCCGCGTGCGACCCGGCAACGCGCTTGTGCGCGCCGGCGTTCGACCAGTGCGCGTGCATAGTTCATGGCGGCGCGTCCCGTGCGGGCGCAGCGCTCGACGCGCCGACGCCCCGAAACTTCTCCGCGTCGCGGCGCATCGAGCGACGCAGGGCCGACAGCTCGGCACGCGTATGCGGAAACGTGACCTGGAAAATCGCGCGTCGCATCGAGAACCAGACGGTGGTCACCAGGATCAGGTGGATCGCGACCAGAATCGCCAGCGCAGCCCCGACCGAATGCGTCGCCAGCGCCAGCGCCCATCCGATCAGCGCGACCACGCACACCCACAGCGCCACCGAAAACGCGATCAGCGCGATGCAGGCAATGAGCACCGGGGTGAGGCTGGCGCCCAGCACCCGCGCCTCGGCCGTGAACAAGGCCAGCAGCGTGGCAAGCACGCGTCGGGACGACGCGAACAATCCGACACCCGCCGCCACGGCCGCCCCGGCTCGCGCAGCCGCGGCGGGCTCATCCGGGTCGGCTTTGCCCGACCCGGTGCGCGCTTCCGTTTCGGCGCTCATGCGCGCGCCGCTTCAGCCGACATGGTTTTGCGCCGCGTCAGCGGCGCGACCGCAGCAGTCGACCGACCAGCCACCCGGCCGCCAGCGCGATCGCAACCGACTGCACCGGTTTTTCGCGCACGAAATCACGCACGTTGTCGAGCGCAGCGTCCGTCCGCTCGCGCGCCTGCGCGGCCAACTCGTTGCCGCGATCCCGCCATTCGGTGGCCTTGTCCGCCACCCGATGCGCGCCACGCGCACCGGCATCGACGGTCCGGTGCAAGCCCGATTCGACGCGGTCTGCGGCGTTGTCGATCTTTTCCTTGGTGCCTGCAACCGCGCTGCTCGAACCTTCCTTCGCACGCGCAGCGGCCTGTTCCACCCGCTCGTGGGTGTTGCCGGGGTTGCGTCCTGCTTCACTGCTGATGTCACTGCTCATGGTCCTTCTCCTTGTAACGCGCCGCTCCGACGCGGTGAAATCATCCTGTTCCCGCCGCCCGCAGAGCGGGCGCCGCAAGCCGGACGATACTGCAGGCTTCGTGACGGAGCGGCGAAAACCGTTCCGCCGTTCAGCCGCCGGCCAACCCGGGATTGAGGCTGTAGGTGCCGACGATTTCCGCCTGGTCCAATACATGACCTTGCAGGGCGCCCTGCAGTTCCTTCCAGCCGAACGACGGCGGCAATTCAAGGCTTGCCGTTTCCAGCGCGTGCACGCGGAACGCGTAGTGGTGCCGCAAAGAATCGTTCCAGGGCGGGCATGGCCCGTCATAGCCGAGGTAATCGCCCGCCATGTCCGGATCGGAGGCGAACCAGCCGGTGTAGTCGT
>JBOHYV010000322.1:0-3565 GCA_050738135.1 Rhodanobacteraceae bacterium
GGGTTATTTTCCGCGTTACAGCGCGGTCTACCTGTACCGGCTTGAACTCGACCAGCGCGCGCCCCGGTTCGTGGCCGCGTTGAACGGCCTCGCCGGAACCATCGACGCAAAACAGATGCGCTCGATGAACAAAGCCGTACAGATCGACGGCCAAAACGCGACCGCGGTGGCCACGCAATTCCTCGGCGTCGAAGCGAACTCGAGCAGGCGCGCATTCTGGAACCAACTGGCCCGCTATACGCTGCAGCACCTGGCGCTGGTCGGGATTTCGATGCTGCTCGCCATCGCCCTCGCGGTGCCGCTCGGCGTTGTGGCTGCGCACTGGCGTCGGCTGGGTCAGGCCGTGATCGGCATGACCGGCATCCTGCAAACCGTCCCTTCGCTCGCAATGTTCGTGTTCATGATTCCGCTGTTCGGTATCGGCGCCGAACCTGCGATCGCGGCGTTGTTCCTGTACAGCCTGCTGCCGATCGTTCGCAATACCCATGCGGGCCTGACCGGCATCCAGCCGTCGTTGCTGGAGTCGGCGGCCGCGTTGGGGTTGCCGCCGCGGGTCCGGTTGTGGCGCGTGGAGCTGCCGCTGGCGCTGCGCTCCATCCTTGCCGGCGTGAAGATTTCCGTGGTGATCAATGTTGGCACCGCGACGCTCGGCGCCTTGATCGGGGCGGGCGGTTACGGGCAACCCATCCTCACCGGGATCCGCCTCGACGACATCGCCCTGATCATGCAAGGCGCGATCCCGGCGGCCCTGCTCGCGCTGGCGATGCAAGGCGTGTTCGAGTTGATCGAACGTGCATTGACGCCGCGTGGCTTGCGGTTGCGGGCCATGTCCTGAGACGCACGCGGTTTTCGCCCCGGCGCAGTTGCCGGACGCGCACTTCCAACAACCGGCCCCGTGGTGACGATCAGTTGCGAACAGGCGGGACCAGTTTCAGCTTCGCACCGACGGATTGGCGCCGGGGTTTAAGCATGTGCTCGAGTGCGGGCGGCGGCAACGGATAGGAATACAGATAGCCCTGCCCTTCGACGCAGCCGGCGTGCAGCAGAAAATCATGCTGCGCTTCGGTCTCGATCCCCTCGGCAATCGTGGTCAGGCCCAGGCTGTTGGCCATCGCCAGCATTGCTCCGGTGATCGCCACGTCGTTGGCGTTCTCCGGCAACCCGGTGACGAACGAGCGGTCGATCTTCAGATACGCGACCGCCGGCAACTTCAGGTAGGCCATCGAGGCGTAGCCCGTACCGAAATCGTCGATGGCGACACCGATTCCGAGGTCGTGCAATGCGTGCATGGTGCGTTCCGTATTCTCGCCCAGCCGCAGCATTGCGCCCTCGGTGATTTCCAGCACGATGCGCTCGGCGGCGATCCCGCTGGTTTGCAACGCATGCCGGACACTGCCTATGAAACCCGGGTGGCCGAACCAGCGCGCCGATACATTGATCGCCACGCGGATCTGCGGCACGTCGGTTTCATTCCACGCCCGGATTTGCCTGCACACTGCATGCATCACCCACTCGTCGATGCGGTGGATCAGGCCGATGCTTTCGGCCACGGGGATGAACTCGCCGGGCATCACTTCGCCGCGTTCCGGATGCTGCCAGCGAAGCAACGCTTCGACGGCCACGATGCGTCCGGTGCTTATCTCGATACTGGGCTGGTAGTTGACCTGGAATTCCTCGTCGAGCAGCGCCTGGCGCAACTCCGTCGCGAGCAACATCCTGTTGCGGGTATCAGCCTGCATCATCGGCACGTAGAAGCGTCGGGCGTCGCGTTCTTCGGTCTTGGCCGCGTACATCGCAGCGTCGGCATTCGCAATCAGGGTCTGGGCATCATTGCCGTCCAGCGGATAGCCGGCAATACCGATGCTGGCGCTAACCACCACCTCGTAGTCATCGACCCGGAAAGGTTCGGCCAGCGCGGACAACAGACGGTCCGCCACGATGGCCGCGTCCTCGCGCAGTGCCAATTTCGTCAACAGCACGGTGAACTCGTCGCCGCCGATCCGTCCAGCCACGGCATCCTCCCGCAATTCACGCTGGATGCGTTCGCCGACCTGCTTCAGTAAACGATCGCCGACCGCGTGACTGTAGCTGTCATTGACGAACTTGAACGCATCGAGGTCGATGAACAGCACGGCCACCGCGCAGCGGTCGCGCGCCGCGAACTCGATTGCAATCTGGCACTGACGCTGGAACTCGGCCCGATTGACCAGGCCCGTCAGCAGGTCATGCGCAGCCAGTTGCTCCAGGCGATGGCGATCAGCCTTCGCGACGGAGATGTCACTGAACACCGCCACGTATTGCAGCACGCGCTGGCCGGCATCACGGATCGTGCTGATGCTCAATTTTTCGGGATATGCAGTGCCGTCGTGGCGTACGCTGCGCACTTCTCCCGACCAATGGTGGGTGCTGGCGATCTGGTCCCACAGGTTTTCCGGCAGCGGACTCCCATCGGGCATGCTGCGTGTATCGTCGAGGCATGCCCCGATCAAGTCCTTGGCACCGAACCCGGTGATTTGCGCGGCCGCCGCATTGAGCGACAGCACCCGCCGCCCGACGTCGGCAATGATCACGCCCTCGGCGATGCTGGCCAGGGCTTCGGAGGCGATGCGACGGGCGCGGTCGCTTTCCACGCGCTCGGAGATGTCGCGGATGATGGCCTGGCGCACCATCTGGTCGCCCCATACCGCCATGCTGCTCTGCGCTTCGACCGGGCGCGTCCTGCCGTTGCGGCCGCGCAATTCGCCGTTGCCGTACGAGGCTCCGCGCAACGGCGCCTTCTCGAACAAGGCCACGTAATGATCGCCCGCCAGCTCGTCCGAATCGCGGCCGGTCCATTCGCTCGCGGTGCGGTTGGCATCCAGGATGCGCCCCGTGCTTTCATCCACCATCACGATTGCGTCCGGTGCACTGTCGAACAACCGGCGGTAGCGTTCTTCACTGCCGCGAATGCCTGCCAGTACGCGACGCACCATCAGCAGCCAAATCGCCAAGGCTGCTGCAGCCAACACGACCACCCCGCCGAACAGAAGCCTTCCGGTCATCACCGAGGCGTTGGCAATCGAGACCGAGAACCGGGTGCTGCGGGGCCGGATGTATTTGTTGAGCGCGTTGATGCGATCGCGCTGAAGCGCGATTTCGCGTTGCGAGATCGTCCCGGACGCGTACGACCGGTGCAGTGCCTCGCCTACCGTCTTCAACTCCGCGACCGCGGAATCCGTCGAACGCCACAACGTCAACGCATTCCGCACGTAAGGTGCACTCGCGAAATAGTCCCACAGGAAAACGATATTGGTCAGCGCGACCGGCATCGCATGCCCACGAAGCAACTCCACCTTGACGGTCTTGTAGTCGAAATGCCCCGACGAAACCATGTCACGCGCCGAACTGAGGGCGTCCATCGTGGCCATGTTGGATTGAAAGTCGACATACGCCGTTGCGTTGCCGGTGCCGGCGTAGTCAAGCAAATCGACGACGACCTGCTTTTGCGCCTTGGACCAGATGCTTTCGCCGTTGAGCAAACCGACGAAAGCCGTCTGCATCTGATTGGTCGCCCAGGTCAACAGCA
>JBOHYV010000323.1:0-3556 GCA_050738135.1 Rhodanobacteraceae bacterium
AATGCCCGCCCTGCGTGCGCAGCAGGTTGTTGCGTGCTTCGTTGTGCCCCTCTGTCCTTCTGCCTGAGAGTTTGGCAGCCGATGCGCTGCTTGCCCCTTCGGCGCCGGTCGTCGTTGCAGCAACGGTCCGGTCTCTCCAGAGTTTTTTCTGCGTGGTGGTATCGGGCCTGAGCGATTACGGGCGTTGCGCCTTCGGCAGCGGTCGCGTCGTTGCAACTGCTTCTTCCACCACGGCGCAATTATACAGGTGCGGATGCCCCGGTCATGGTCAAGCCGACGTTCATGCCGGTATCCGTTAGCATCGGCCGGACCGCGTCGAAGGAGTCCCGCCATGCCGTGCCTGCTCGCGATTCTCGCGCTCGGAACGCCGCGCCTCGTCGTGGTGATCCTGTGGTTGTTCACGCGCTGGTTCGGCGGAATCTTCCACATCGCGCTGTGGCCGGTGCTGGGCTTCATTTTCCTGCCGACCACGCTGCTCTGGTACACCGCGGTGCAGCACTGGTTCAGTGGTCGCTGGACGGTGGTGCCGATCGTCGGGATCGTGATTGCCCTGCTGATCGACCTGGTTCCGGCTGCGAGCAGACGGCGCGCGTACCGCCGTTGAAGCCGCCCTACGACTTCTGGCAGGGGTGCCGTCGGGCGGATCGGTCTAGGATCGGGGTCTTTATCCAACCTCGGGGCTTCGCATGAAATCGACCAAGCTAGGCGTGATTGCGCTGATCGCATTCGTTGCGGCGTTGCCGGCACTCGCGTCGGCACGTCAAGTGACCGACGCGGACTACGCACGCGCCGTGAAGTTCCTCCGCCAGAACGTTTCCCCCCTGGTCGACCACGACGTCCAGCGGGTCACGTGGCTCGACGGCACGCACTTCTGGTACGTCGACCACGACACGTCGGGTGATCACGTGCTGGAAATGTACGCCGCGACGGGCAAGGTCAAGCCGGCATTCGATCAGGCCAAGTTGGCCGCGGCGCTCGGCAAGTTGCTTGGCAAACCCGTTCCGGCCAACAAGGTTCCGCCCTTCGGGTTTGATTTCAGCGTGTTGCCGCACGGCACCTACGACATACAGATGATGGGCGAGCATTACCTGTGCGATCTCAAGGGCACGGGGGTGTGCAAAAAGCAAAGCGCGAAACAAGGCGGCGGTGCAATCGGCGCCTTGTCGCCGAACGGCAAGCTGCTTGCATTCACGCGCGACTGGAACCTGTGGGTGCGCAATGTCGCCACCGGCAAGGAAACCCAGCTCACCACCGACGGCGTGAAGAACTACGGTTACGCCACCCGGAACGCCGGCTGGGTGCACGGGCCCGGCGCCATCGTGCGCTGGTCGCCGGATTCGAAAAAGATCGCGACCTACCGGCAGGATCAGCGCGGCGTTTCCGACATGTACACGGTCACGATCGGCGTCGGACAGCCGAAGCTGGATGCCTGGCCGTATCCGCGACCGGGCGACAAGAAGGTGTTCATGATCGAACCGGTGGTGATCGACGTCGCGACCAGGAAGATGGTGCGCCTCAAGATGGCGCCGGAACAACGGCTGTCCACCCTGTGCGACACGCTGGCCTGCGATTCGGGCGAGCGCTTCGCCTGGAGTGACGTGAAGTGGGCGCCCGACGGGAAAACGCTGGCGCTCGTCTCGACTTCCCGCAATCGCCAGCACGAAACCTTCCGCCTCGCGAACGCCGAAACCGGCGCGGTGCATACCGCGTTCGAGTTCACCGCCAAGGACTATTACGAAAGTGGCCATGGCCGGGTGAACTGGGAATACCTGCCCAAGAGGGGCCAGGCGATCTGGCCATCGGAGAAAACCAACTGGGCCAACCTGTATCTGTACGACCTGAAGAACGGCAAGCAGCTGCGTGCCATTACGACAGGCGACGGCAATGTCACCGAGGTGCTGCATCTCGACCGCGCCACGCACACCCTGTGGTTCGTGGGGGTGGGCCGCATCCCGGGCGTGAATCCGTACTACCAGCAGTTCTTCAAGGTGAACATCGACACCGGCAAGATCACCTTGCTGACACCGGAGGACGCCGACCACAGCATCTCGATGTCGCCCGACGGCAAGTATTTCGTGGATTCGTATTCCACGCCGACCAAGCCGCCGGTGACGGTGCTGCGCGCGACCGCGGATGGCCACGTGATCGCGACCATCGCGAAGGCGGATATTTCGAGGTTGCAGGCCGCGGGCTGGGTGCCGCCGGTGCCGTTCACCGTGAAGGCCCGGGACGGCAAGACCACGCTGTACGGGATGATGTTCAAGCCGACGAACTTCAATCCGGACAAGAAATACCCCGTCATCGATTACATCTATCCCGGCCCGCAGACCGGATCGATCTTCACCTTCAGCTGGATGCCGGCGCGCAGCGATCACCAGGCGATGGCGGAACTGGGTTTCATCGTCGTGGCGATCGACGGCATGGGTACGCCGTGGCGTTCGCGCAGCTTCCACCATTACTGGTATGGAAAAATGGGCGACAACACGCTGCCCGATCAGGTCGCCGGGATCAAGGAGCTGGCCAAGCGCTATCCGTGGATCGACATCGACCGGGTCGGGATATGGGGCCATTCCGGCGGCGGCAACGCGACCGCCGACGCGATGTTCACCTATCCCGACTTCTTCAAGGTCGGCTGGGCGGAGAGCGGCAACCACGACAATCGCAACTACGAGAACGACTGGGGCGAGAAGTACCAGGGCCTGCTGGTGAAGAACAAGGATGGGACCACCAATTACGACAACCAGGCCAATGAATTGATCGCGAAGAACCTCAAGGGACGCCTGATGCTGGTGCACGGTTCGATCGACGACAACGTTCCGACCGGCAGCACGTATCTCGTGGTCAACGCGTTGATCAAGGCCAACAAGAACTTCGACATGATGATCCTGCCGAACGAACATCACGGCTACGGCGCCGATTCGTCCTACATCATGCGGCGTCGCTGGGATTACTTCGTGAAGTACCTCGCGGGCAACACGCCGCCGCACGAGTTCAAGATTCCTGCGCCGAAGCGGAGATGAATCGGCAGCCATTCCTTTCTCGTCATTCCGGGGCCATCGCCGGTTTCATTGGCGATGGAACCCGGAATCCAGTGCCTTTTTCTGGCTGCAAGGCGCTGGATCCCGGATATCGCCTTGCGATTCCGGGATGACGAGCAGAATAAAAAGATTCCTCCTGATTAGGGCTACTTGTCAGCAGGAAAGCCTCGTTATTCCGGGCCGCTGCGGCTTCATCGTAGGCCGAACCCGGAATCCAGCTCTTGTAGCACCAGTTGAGAATCAGGAGCTGGATCCCGGGTTCCGCTCGCAAACAGCGCGGGCGGCCCCGGAATGACAACAGATTTGGTCGGCTGGAAAATCGACCTATCCGATAGAGGCGAGCCTTGCTGACATACGAGCTGATCAGGAGATTCCTTGAACATTCATTGCAGACTGCCTGCTCTTTGAGCAAAGGAGAGTTGACGTGAAACTTTCCACGAACCTGTTGGGCGCGGCGGTACTGGCAGCCATGGCGGCTACGGCATTCGCGCAGGATGCCGCGCCGCCGTCGGCCATCG
>JBOHYV010000324.1:0-3536 GCA_050738135.1 Rhodanobacteraceae bacterium
GCCAACGGCTGACACCGATGATCGTTTTGACCCACGCCGAAACCGTCGCACTGGCCTTGAGCTTCAAGGTTTCGCTGACAGGCGTACTGTGTTCGCTGCCGGTCGCGGTCGCCTGCGCCTGGCTGCTGGCGCGCACCCGCTTCTTCGGCAAGCCGTTGTTCGAGGGATTGCTGTTGCTGCCGCTGATCCTGCCGCCGGTGGTCACCGGCTACATCCTCCTGATCGTGTTCGGCCACCATGGCCCGATCGGACACTGGCTGGATGCTGCGGGACTCTCGATTGCATTCCGCTGGACCGGCGCGGCGCTGGCCGCGGCGGTGATGGCATTTCCGCTGCTGGTGGTGGCGCTGCGCAATGCATTCGAATCGGTGGACCGCAAGCTCGAACACGCGGCCGCGACGCTCGGCGCCGGCCCCTGGCGGATATTCATGGGCATCACCCTGCCGCTGTCGCTGCGCGGATTGGTGGCGGGCCTGGCGCTGGCGTTCGCGCGCGCGTTCGGGGAATTCGGCGCCACCATCACCTTCGTGTCTTCGATTCCGGGCCAGACGCGCACCTTGCCGATCGAGCTGTATGAACTGATCTCGACGCCGGGCGGTGAAGGCGGCGCCCTGCGCCTGACGCTGGTCGCGATCGTCGTCGCGCTCGTGGCTTCACTGATCGCGGCGCTGATGCTGCTGCGTGGCGGCGCACACCACCGGGAAGCCGAGGCATGATCGAGCTCGATTTCGCCCTGCAGCGCGGCGAGTTTTCGCTGGAACTCGCGCTGTCCTCGCCAGCACGTGCGCTGGCCCTGTTCGGACACTCGGGCTGCGGCAAGACCTCGACCCTGCTCGCGATTGCGGGCCTGCTGCGGCCGGCACGCGGGCGCATCGCGATCGACGATCGCATCCTGTTCGACAGCGCGACGGGAACGGAACTGCCGCCGGCGCACCGCAATCTCGGCATGGTATTCCAGGACGCAAGACTGTTCCCGCACTTGAACGTGCGCGAGAACCTGCGTTACGGGATGCCGCGCAACGCACCGCCCGGGGCTTTCGACGAGGCGGTACATTTGCTCGGACTGGCCACGCTGCTCAAGCGCAGGCCCGGGCAACTTTCCGGGGGCCAGATCCGTCGCGTCGCGATCGGTCGGGCGCTGCTGCGCGAACCGCACGCCTTGTTGCTGGATGAACCGCTGGCCAACCTGCATCACGAAGCGCGCGCGGAAGTGCTGGAACATCTGCGTGGACTCAAGCGGGGATTCGCGCTCACCACCATCCTTGTAAGCCATCAGTCCGACGAGGTCGCCGCGCTGGCGGACAGCGTGGCGCGGATCGAAGACGGACGGCTCGCAGCCCTTGAAAGTGTCGAAGCGTTCAAGCTGGCGACCGGCGTTCCGGGCAATCCGTTCGATACACCCAACGCCGCGCGAGGGGTTAAAGTAGCCATTGACCCGTTGCTCCCCCAAGGAATTGATCGATGATCGCCCGCCCGTCACGTATCTTTCCACGCACACTGCTCGTCGCGACTCTGGCGGTCCTGATACCGATCCTCGCCGGATGCACGGGCGCAGGCACCAAGCTGCAGGCGCCGACCGCCAGCATCCAGCAACTGACCGTCAACTCCGACGGAACCTGGGCCGCGGTGGTGCGCTTCCAGAATTACAGTTATGACACCGGCATGCACGTGCACTCGATGGCTGCCGATTTCAGCCTGAACGGCAAGGCGGCCGGCCACATCGCGATTTCGCCGGCGCTCGACATTCCCGCCATGGATGCCGATGTCGCGACCGCAACCTTCACGCCGGACTCCGCAGGCGTCGCGGCACTGGCTGCCGCCGGGCGCAACGCTCTCCAATACGAATTGGAAGGGACGCTGTCCGTCAGCAAAGGCGACAAGGACCGAGCGCAGCCATTCAAGCTGGACAACAAGGGCTACATCTCGCCGGTGCCCGGTGTTTCCAACATCTGGCGTTGATGCAAGCCCCGCTCCCTCCGGGAGAGGAGTCTGCATCTGGCGTTGATGGAAGCCCCCTCGCCCTCCGGGAAAGGAGTCTGCATCTGGCGTTGATGGAAGCCCCTCGCCCTCCGGGAAAGGAGTCTGCTTCTCCCTTCTCCCTTCGGGAGAAGGGGCGGAACGCCGCCGTTGCCTTTGCCCGGCAGGGCCGGATGAGGGTTCGTCTTCGCGCGACGTTCGGGACCGCGCAGGATCTGGATCTTCACCCGCCCCTCCGCGGCACCCTCTCCCTTCGGGAGAGGGATTCACCACAGCAAGGATTTCGATGACGACCCACTACACCGCCCCGCTCGCCGACATCCGCTTCGACCTCTTCGACCTGCTGGACGTCGAAAAGCTGTTCGCCAAGCTGCCCGGTTGCGAAGGACTCAATCACGAACTGATCGACGCGGTGCTGGATGAAGCCGCAAGATTCTCGCAAACCGTGCTGGCGCCATTCAACGAGATCGGGGACCGGCAGGGTTGCGCGTTCGACAAGTCCACGGGCGAAGTGAAAGCCCCGGATGGTTTCAAGCGCGCATACCGACAATACGTCGAAGGCGGCTGGCCCGGACTGACCGCGCCGGCAGACTTCGGTGGGCAGGGGTTGCCGGAAACGGTCGGCGCGCCGGTCAAGGAAATGATCGACTCGGCCAACCTCGCCTGGAGCACCTACCCGCTGCTCTCGCATGGCGCGACCGAGGCGTTGCGCGTGCACGGCGAGGACTGGCAAAAAGAGGCGTTCCTCAAGCCGATCGTGTCCGGTGAATGGACCGGCACGATGTGCCTTACCGAGGCGCACTGCGGGTCCGACCTCGGGCTTCTGAAAACACGTGCGGAACCGGGCAACGACGGCAGTTACGCGATCACCGGCACCAAGATTTTCATCACCGCCGGCGAACACGATTTCACCGACAACATCGTGCACCTGGTGCTGGCGCGCCTGCCGGATGCGCCGAAAGGCGTGAAAGGCATTTCGCTGTTCATCGTGCCGAAGATGAAGGTCGGCAAGGATGGCGCGATGGGCGAACGCAACGCAGTGCGCTGCGGTTCCATCGAACACAAGATGGGCCTGAAGGGCTCGGCGACCTGCGTGATGAATTTCGATGGCGCGCAGGGTTGGTTGATCGGCGAGGCCAACCGCGGCCTCAGTGCGATGTTCACCATGATGAATACCGCACGGCTGGCAGTCGGTCTGCAAGGGTTGGCACTTTCCGAACGCGCGTACCAGAACGCGTTGTCGTACGCGCGCGAACGCCTGCAGATGCGGGCACTGTCGGGGCCAAAGTTTCCCGACAAGCCGGCCGATCCGTTGATCGTGCACGGCGATATCCGCCGCATGTTGCTCACGCAAAAAGCGCTGATCGAAGGCGGTCGCGCGTTGGGACTACACGCGGCGACCCTGGTGGACATCCAGCACCGGTCGCAAGATGCCGACGAGGTGAACCGCGCCGAGTCACTGGTGTCGTTCCTGACGCCGATCATCAAGGCGATGCTCACCGAGAACGCCATCGAGTGCACCAACCTCGCACTGCAGGTTTACGGCGGCCACGGCTACA
>JBOHYV010000325.1:0-3535 GCA_050738135.1 Rhodanobacteraceae bacterium
GAATTCACGTCGGTAATCGTGCCCCACCTGCCGCCGCCCGCGTGCCATGCACGCAGGGTGTCGCTGACCAACTGGTAGATGTGGCCGTCCCGGCCGATCAGGTAGTGCGCGCTGACCGGACCGTCGCTGTTGCGGGTGCGCAGCGTGTCCAGCGCCTGTGCAACCGAATCCTGATCGGTGAAGTGCAACACGATGAGTTGTGGCTTGCGGATGTCGTGATTCTTCGACGGCACCCACGTTGCAACGGGATTGCGTGGCGGCAGGGGCGCGCACGCAGCCAACAGTGCCAGGCCGAGACACGCGAGCAGCAGGTGCGTGATGCGCGACACCCGTCCGTGTAGACCACCGCGCATCAGTATCTCCTCATGCTCGGGTCGCAACCGCATCCTGCCGGCGCTCGCGGGCACTGCATAGGGACTGGCCTTGAACAAGGCGACATGTTGCCTGGGTCCGTGTAGCGGCTGCCGAAGGGTACGCGGGCGACCGTCGATTGAAAAAAAACGCCGGGCGCAAGCCCGGCGCGAGGGGGTAAGGGTTGTAGAGCTAGAAGTCGTAGGACATGGAGAACCGCACCATGCGTGGCGCCTGGGTATTGTTGGGCCTCCCATAGTCGGGATTCGGATTGTCGGTCGTGTCGTAGAAGTCGTTGATGAACAACGCCTTCTGGCTGTTGAACACGTTGAACACCGCCAAGTTGAAATCCAGCTTGTGGTCGGCCCAAGCTGGCCGGTAATCGACATTGAGATTCAGTTGCTGGGTCCACGGCAGGCGGCCCAGCGATCCCGGCGGGACCGGCACGCCGCCGCACCAGTAGTAGGTGTGCGAGCCGTGCAAGGCCAACTGGTCCGGCCCGTATCCGCCCCGGCACATGCGCGGGGTGCCCGACGCGATGTACAGGTTGGCGCCGACCGTCCAGTCAGGATTGATCGCGTACGCGCCATAGATCTTGAGCTGGTGCCTGCGGTCGTTGGGCAGGATGCCGTATGAAAACTCCATCCTTTCCGGGAAGTCCCACGCCGTCGTGAGCGATTCGTAGGAGCCGCTCTGCTGCGAATAGGTGCTGACCGGTCCTTCCGTGTCGCCCCAAGTCCTGGAAAACACGTAGTCGATCTTGGCAAACCACTTGCCATCCCATTCGTGGGTCAACGACAGATCCACCGAGTAGTACTTGCGCGTCGGACCCTTCGGGAAGCGCTGGTCCGCCGCCGTGAGGGTCACCGGGACGAGCGAACCGTCGGGTGCCTTCATCAGAAGATGGTTGGTGATGCCGGGATTGATCAGGACCAGGCTCTGGGCCCAGTCACTGCAGGTATCGGGCGTCATCCAGGCATAGCCTTGCGCCAGTCCCGCCGCGCATTCGATCTGTTCGTCATCGAAATCATCGATGATGCGGCTCATCTTCTGGTACGTGCCGGTGGCACCGAATACCCATTTCGTTCCCAGCCAGTGGAATTGCTGCTGCATGCCCAGTACGAAGTTGTCCGAGAATTCCGCTCCGACGCTCTGGGAGGTCGACACCCTCGGATCCTTCGGCTGGCCGTATTCGTTGTCGATCGACACGCCCGTCGACGGAGTCTGCGGCAGGGGTTTGAACCCGAGCGGTTCGCCGGTCGTCGGGTCGATCCCGGTGTAGGTGCCGTACAGGTTGGTGGCGGTCACCGGCGCTGCGATGGAAGTCGCCGTCGTCAATGGCAGCGCGAGGTAGTAGCGGCCGGCGTTGCCGAATATCTTCAGGGTGGAGTCGCCGTGCACGTCCCAGCTGAAGCCGAGGCGGGGGGCCCATTGCGGCTTGGTCAACCGGATGTATGGTTCACCCGAGCCGTCGAAGTTGGTGAACTGGTCGTTGCGCAAACCCAGGTTCAGCAGCAGGTTGGGGGTGATCTGCCAGTTGTCCTCGATGTACTGCGCGCGCTGGACGACCTTGACCGACGCCGACGAAAGATCGATTCGCTTCATCACGTAGTAGCAGTGGACCGCGCCATCTGCGCCGGCGCGGCAGGAACTCGCCGGCGGCGGCGCGACGTAGGGTGGAACACTGGGGCTGGTGCCGAACAGCGGCTTGCCGGGGTCGGCGCGTCCGTAAGCCCACGCATACCCCGGTCCGGTCATGCTGGCACCATCGTCGAGGTCCCATGAGTTGATGTTGTCGATGCCGACCTGGAAATCGTGGTTGTGCCACTTGTAATCGAGGCTCACGCGGTAACTCATGACGTCGACCGTGTGCATGGGATTGGCTTGCTGCGAACTGGTTTGCGAGTTGACGATGCCGCCGACCGGAACAAACGCCGGATTCTGCGCGGAAGCGCTGCCGACGTGCGGTAGGGTGGGATCGAATCCCGGGAAGGCGGGCTGCTGGGTGTAATACTCACCGCGCGTCTTGCCCAACATCGCGTGCAGGGTCAAATTGTCCGTGAGATAGGACGTGTAGTTGGCCACCCACATCCGGAAAGCGGTCTTGCCGGTTTGACCGAGGTTGGAGAAGTCGCCGCGCTGCAGGGTGTCGTAGTCGAAGTCGTAGTAGGCCCCCCACGATTTGTCCGAACTCTGGAGCCCGGTGAGCGTCAGGAAGTTGCTTTCGTTGATGTTCCAGTTCACCTTGGCGTAGAGCTTGGGTTTGTGGACGTGGTAATTGTACGCAAAGGGACCTTCGACCGAACCTATGCTGGTGCCGCTCAGGTCGTCCTGTTCGGCAGCCAGGAAGAAGAACAGCTTGTCCTTGATGATCGGCCCACTGACGTAGGCGTCGTAGACGTTTTCCTGGGCATGGTTGCCCTTGTTGTAGGCCTCGAGATCGCCGGGGCTGAAGCCTGGTTCCGTCGAGAGCGGGTTGACGAAGTAGTAGTTGCGCGTGTTGGCGGTCCAGGGGGTGCCTGCCGGCTCCCACTGCGCGCGTACCCCGAAGTGCCACTGGTTGGAGCCGCTCTTGCCGATCTGGTTGATCACGCCGCCGATCGAACGGCCGTACTTGGCGCCGTATCCCGAGATGAAGGTTTGCTGCTGCTCGATGGCTCCGTACGGGAGCTCGATGCCGCCCTGCGCATCCAGCGCATCGGTCACGTTCATGCCATCGATGTAGTACGCGTTCTCGGCCGTCGAGGCGCCGCCAAACACGTTGATCGGCGTGCCCAGCGGGCCGCCGACCAATTGGGGCGAGCCCATCCCGACGCCCGGCGCCAGCAGCGCGATGCTGGCGGCATTGCGCGCCAACGGCAGTTGCTGCAACTGTTTGGCCGTGATCGTGGTGACCTGGTTGGTGGTGGTGACATCGATCGCGGGAATCGCGTTGGCCGTGACGTTGATCGCGCTGAGGGTCTGGACGTTTGCGTTCGAGGAGAAGTCCACTGCGACCGCACCCGCGGCGGCCGGGCTTACCCCGTTGCGACTCTGCACGACTTTCCCGTTCTGCAGCAGGGACACCGTGTAGGTGCCGACCGGGAGCGTGATCGAATACCTGCCGGACGGCCCCACCGTGATGGTGCGGTTGAAGCCCGCGCCGCCGGAAATCTGGATGGTTTCTCCCGAAGCCACGGGGACC
>JBOHYV010000326.1:0-3534 GCA_050738135.1 Rhodanobacteraceae bacterium
ATTGTAAGCAACGGGCTGCAGCATGGTCGAATCCTCCATCGGCGATCGCGAACTGGCGCTGCTCAAACACGTCGATGAGCGCGGCGGCGCCTCCGTGGGCGAAGCCACGATCGATTTCGGCGAGCCCCTGGGGCTGGCCCGCTCCACGGTGCTGACGATGATGGAGCGCCTGCGCGCCAAAGGCTTCCTGAAACGCCGGCAGGTCGGCGGCGTGTATCGATACAGCGTCGCTGCGGCGCCGGGCGCGGTGGTGCGGCAGGCGGTCGGCCGATTCGTCGAAAACACGCTGGGCGGCTCGGTCTCGCCGTTCGTGGCCTGGATGGCCGAGGGCGGGAAAGTCAGCGACGCCGAACTTGCCGAGCTGAAGGCGCTGGTGACGAAGCTGGGACACGCGCGCAAGGGGAAATGACATGGCTGCGTTCGAACGTTTCGCCGACCTGATGCTTTCGCATTTGTTGTGGACGTCACTGCAGGCGCTGGTGCTGGTGGCCATCATCGCGCTGGTCTTGCGTCTGTTGCCGCGCCTGCCCGCCGCGGCGCGTTGCGCCTTGTGGTGGCTGGTTGCGCTGCAAGTCGTGCTGGGGCTTGCCTGGCAATCGCCCATCCGCTTGCCGCTGTTGTCGCCGCCCGCAGTTGTGGCAACGCAAGTGGAACACGCTGCCGCGTCGGCGGATTCCGCAAGAGATTCCGAGTCGACGATTGCATCGCCAGTGGCGCGCAGCCGGGGACAGCGCATTTCCTGGCGCGAAGGCTTGCTGGTGTTGTGGGCACTCGTGGTGCTGGCACAAGTTCCCGCGCTGGTTGCGGAACGCCGGCGGTTGCGCGTCTTGTTGCGGGACTCGCGACCTGCCGATTCGCTATTGCAGGAACGTTGCGTGGGCTTGGCACAGGCAGCGGGATTGCGGCGGTGCCCGCGGCTGCGGATGAGCGGCCGGGTGACGGCGCCGCTGGTCGCGGGTTGGCGGCGAACGGTGATCCTGTGGCCGGACCGGCAAGCACTTTCGACGGACGAGACTTCGCTTGCGCTCGCGCATGAGCTGGCGCACCTGAAGCGCGGCGACCTGTGGTTGGGCGTCGTGCCTGCGCTGGCACGATGCCTGCTGTTCTTCCATCCGCCGGTGCGCTGGGCGGTGCGCGAATATGCCGCGTACCGCGAGGCCGCATGTGATGCCGCGGCGATCCGTGGAAGCCGGGATGACGCGCAAGGTTACGGCGCCCTGCTGCTGCGTCTCGGCGTGTCCGGGACGCGCGCCGCGGGCATCAGCGCGGCATCGGAAACCTTCCGCAACCTGAAATTGCGGTTGACCATGCTGCGCCAGCCCGCCGACGCGATGCTGCGCGCGCGCGTGTGGCTCCTGGTCGTGGGCGTGGCGATGCTCGGCGCGTTGCCGTATCGGGTGGTGGCGGCGAACAGGGCGGTGGCGGCCCAAGCCAAAACGGGCGCAGGTCATGCGAATGGTGCGGTCAAGCCACGTGCGCAGTGTGGAGTCAAAGCGGACGACATTTCATTCTGTGGGGCCAACTTTCTGGCCTATATGGGGGCCCCGCGCGACGGACAAGGCGCGGTGCTGTTCGACAAGGGCCACGTGATCATCGCCGGCAAGCATGCCGACGTCGTCGCGGCCAAACGATACTATCGGCCGGGCGCCCGGATGCTCTGGTTCCGGGATGGCAACCAGGCCTATGTGAGTCGCGATCCGGCATTGCTGGCACGTGCGGATGCGTTGCTGGTCCCCGTTTCCGGCCGCTACAAAAAAGCCATCGCGTTGAATGGCGAGCTTGGCAAACTGGAGCAGCACCTTGAAATGCTCAATGGACGGGTTGATCGTCTCCGTCAAGGATTGGACGTGCTGCATCAACGACAGGCTCTTCTGGGTCGCAAAGGCGTACGCGCCGATCCAAAGGCGCGGGCCGATCTGCAGGTGCGCGAGGCAGTGCTCATCGCGCGTATTCAGGCACAACAAGCACAGATCAACAGCGTGCAGCGATCACTCGACGCACAGCAAATGGCTCTGCAGCGGTGGCAGCGAATGTCGTCGGGAACCTTCGCGACACTGCGCACCAGTTTGGGGAAACTTGCGGCTGATGCACTTGCACGCGGCGCGGCGCGACTGACCGATCGGTGACACGACGCGGCCTCGCTCACGAAGCACTGCTCCGTGGTGCAGGTACGGAGATAACGGATGTTCCGGTATTACCTTGAACTTGCGTTGCGCAGCTTCCGCCGCAACAAGGCGCTGACGGCCTTGATCGTGCTGGCGATCGGGCTCGGCATCGGCGCCAGCATGACCATGCTCACCGTGCTGCACGTGATGGCCGGTGATCCGCTGCCGGGCCGCAGCGCCACGTTGTTTTATCCGCACCTCGCACCCGGTTCGGGGGGCTCGAAGTACGACGCCGGCCGGGCCTTCACCTGGATCGATGCCAACAACCTCCTGCAAGCGCACCGCGCGGTGCGACAGGCAATGATGACGGGCGGCCGGGTGGCGGTGAGCCCGGGCGGCCATCGCAAGGCTTTCTTCAGCACCGGTCGTTATGCCAGCTCCGGGTTCTTCGCGATGTTCGGCGTGCCGTTCTCCGCGGGTACCGGCTGGACGGCGCAAGCCGACCGGGAGCGAGCGCGGGTGGTGGTGTTGAACGGCGGACTGGCGCGCAAGTTGTTCGGGAACCAATCGGTCATCGGCCAAACGGTTCGCCTGCAGGGTCGCGAGTTCCGCGTGATCGGGGTGCTGCGCGACTGGCATCCCGAACCGCTCTTCTACGGCGGTGCCGCCGGCGACTGGGCATTCAAGAGCGACGATCACTTTTTCCTGCCGCTGGATACCGCGATGGACCTCAAGTTGCCGATCACCGGCAGCGAATCCTGCTGGGGTCCGAGCAGCCGCACTGGCGATACCTGCTCGTGGTTGCAGTTCTGGGTGGAACTGGATACGCCTGCCCAGGTCACCGCGTATCGCCATTTCCTCGACGATTACTGGCGCGACCAGAAGGCCCACGGACGTTTCCCGCAAAACGTGTCGCCCGAACTGCACGGATTGATGCGGCGCCTGCAGGCCTTGCAGCTGGTGCCCTCCGACGTGAAATTGCAAGTCTGGCTGGCGATCGGTTTTCTGGTGGTGTGTCTGTTCAACACCGTAGGCCTGATGCTGGCCAAGTTCTTGCGCCGCGGCGGCGAGGTCAGCGTGCGCCGCGCGATGGGGGCGACCCGGCGCGACATCTTGGTGCAACTGGGGGTGGAAGCCGCGATTCTCGGACTGGCGGGTGGTCTGCTCGGATTGCTGATCACGTGGTTTGGGCTGTGGCTGGTCCGCCAGCGGCCCGACGCCTACGCCCGGCTAGCTCACCTCGACCCCGCGATGGTGCTGGGCGTGTTCGTGCTGGCGGTGGTGGCCAGCGTGCTGGCCGGCCTGCTGCCCGCGTGGCGCGCCTGCCGGATTCCGCCCGCGTTGCAACTGAAAGTGCAGTAAGGAATCCCGCATGCGCCTGAATCCGCTGCTGCGAAGCCTGACCCGCCACAAATTGACCGTGGCATTG
>JBOHYV010000327.1:0-3516 GCA_050738135.1 Rhodanobacteraceae bacterium
GGTTGGTGATCGACCTCGACATCTGCGTCGGCTGCCACGCCTGCGCCGTCGCATGCAGGGAATGGAACGACGGCGGCGATTTCGGACCACTGGCGGACGACGATCCGTATGGCAGCGAGCCGCACGGCGTGTGGTTCAACCGGGTGCATAGCTACGAAGTAACGGGACTCGGGACTCGGGACTCGGGACTCGAAAAAGAGGCAAGCGCCGACAGAGACCAACATTCCGGGCTTGGCGCAACGCCCTCGCAACCCGGCTCCGCACTTCGTGACTCCCGAGTCCCGAGTCCCGAGTCCCGAGTCCCGCCTCCGCAGATGGTCCACTTCCCGCGTTCGTGCCTGCACTGCGAGACGCCCGATTGCGTCACGGTGTGTCCGACCGGCGCCAGCTACAAGCGTGCCGAGGACGGCATCGTGCTGGTCGATGAAGACAAGTGCATCGGCTGCCAGTTGTGTGCGTGGGCGTGCCCGTATGGCGCACGCGAGATTGCGCTGCCGCATCCGAAGGCGCCGGCGTCGGATGCAGGCCGCAAGGATTCCAAGCGCGGCACCATGCAGAAGTGCACGCTGTGCGTCGATCGCATCTACAACGAAACCCTGGACGAGCGCGACCGCCAGCCGGCCTGCGTGATGGCCTGCCCCACCCGCGCGCGGATGTTCGGCGACCTGGGTGATCCCGATTCCGACGTGTCGAAGGTGGTCGCCGAACGCAACGGCTACGCATTGATGCCGGAATTCGGCTACCGGCCCGTCAACCGCTACCTGCCGCCGCGTCCTCGGCGCGACGGGCCATCGGCCACGGCACCGCTGGAGCCGGCCGAAGAAACGCTCGATGCCGCGCAGTTGCCGCCGCTGCTGCGCTGGCTGGACAAGGTATTGTCGCGATGAAGCCCGCGCTTTCGGTTATTTTCTTCACGGTGTTGAGCGGCGCGGGCTACGGGTTGTGGTGCCTGCTCGGTGCGGCGTTGGCCGCAGGCCTGTATCCGCTCGCGGCGATCGCGGTGCTGGTGCCCCTTGCCTTCGGCTTCGTGCTGGTGACCGCGGGCTTGCTGGCCTCGACCTCGCACCTCGGTCGGCCCGAACGTGCATGGCGCGCACTCAGCCAGTGGCGCTCATCCTGGCTTTCGCGCGAAGGCATCGCTTCGCTCGTGACGTACCTGCCGATGCTTGCGGTGGCGTGGTTGGCATATGCCGGGGGCGCGGGCATGTCCATTCGAATTGCAGGCGGATGGCTGGCGCTGTGCGCGCTCACGACCATCCTGTGCACCGCCAACATCTATCGTTCGCTCAAAACCATTCGCGCATGGCATGCACGGCAGGTGCTGCCGCTGTATTTCCTGTTCGCGCTGCTGTCGGGCGGGCTGTGGCTGTGGAGTTGGCTGGCTTTGGCGACGCACTACCCGGTCGGCGTCGCATTTCCGCTGGCGCTGCTGGCGCTGGCCGTGGTCGCCGCCGCGATCAAGACCGATTACTGGCGTCTCATCGACCTGCTTCCGGCAAATACCGCGGGACACGCCACCGGCTTGGCAACGCTGGGCCAGGTGCGCGCGTTCGAGGGCCCCGTCACGGAGCAAAGCTATCTCACCCGCGAGATGGCCTTTGCATTGGCGCGCAAACATTCGGCGCGCCTGCGCAAGCTTTCCGTCACCCTGTTTGCGATCCTGCCGGTAGTCGGCATTGCGATCGTGCTGTCCCGTGGCGCGACGTGGCTTGCGCCCGTGACGGCGGTCGTCGCCATCGCCGGGATTTATATCGAACGCTGGCTGTTTTTCGCCGAGGCCCGCCACGCGGTGGCCGCCTACTTTCCCCTGCGGCAGGCTTGAAAGCCGGATACGCGACCCATACCCTCACGCAAATTCAACAACGATTCAGTGCCTGGACCGCAGCCTGCCGGGTCCCGCCGAGTCAACCAAGGAGTCATGCATGAAAACGTTTCGCATCGCCGCACTCGCGGCGGTTTCGGCATTGTGTTTGCCGGCCGTCGCGCTGTCCGCCCCACCAACCCTTTCCAATTCGGACTGGAGCGGCAGTGGTGAGTTCGGCCTCGCCAACGCGACCGGCAACACCAAATCGCTGAACATGGACGCCAAGCTGAAACTGAACTACGAGAACGATACCTGGAAGGATGCGTTCTTCCTCGACGCCAATCGCGCCAAGAGCAACATCAACACGCCGATCGTGCAGAACGGCGTGACGGTGGGCGAAACGGCCAGTTACGAGACCACCGCCAACCATTTCGATGCGGGTGGTTCGCTCGGCTACAAATTCAATCCCCGGGCCTATGTGATCGCCGCCGCGCGCTACGATCACGACAACTTCGCCCCCAACCGCTGGCAGGAAGTTGCATCGGTCGGCTTCGGCTACATCCTGCTGAAGGATGCCCGACAGGAACTGTCGTTCGAGGCAGGCCCCGGCTTCAAGCGCTATCAGCCTCAGACCTACACCGCGGTCGATACCAGCGTCAGCCCGCCGACCACGACTGTGGTGACGCCGCCTGAGCAGGACGAAGCGATCGGTCGCGGCTTGATCAACTACAAATTCGTGCTCACCGACAGCGCCAGCCTGCAGGAAACATTCCTGGCTGAAATGGGCAGCGAAAACAAGTACTACCAGAACGATATCGGCGTCGCGGTGGCGATGACCAAGACGCTGGCCCTGAAGATTGCCTACGAGAATCGGTACAACTCGAACATCGTGCCGGGCACCAGGCACCTCGACAGCCTGTTCACCACCAATCTGGTGTACAGCTTCGGCAAGTCGCCGTAATTCCCGGAAACGGGGAACGGGGACCGGGAACGCAAAGCGTAAAACATTCACCCCCTTCCGAAGGAAGGGGGTCGCGCCGCAGGCGCGGGGGGATGACCCCACACGCCAAAAGCCATCCCCCTTTCGCGCTTCGCGCGCGAAGGGGGAAGATAAACCACCCCTTCGGAACGAAGGTCGCGCCGCAGGCGCGCAGGGATGCACTCATGCGCGGGCGCGCAACAGCTCGTCTGCGCCTTGATCCCGTAATTGGCGTGCCACTTTCCGGCCCAAATCCACCGGATCATCGCCCATGGCCTCGGCGAGCAACAACCGTCCATTCCGCGCATCGCCGAGCAGCCCGTGCAAGCGCAGGCTACCGTCGGCCTGCATCTCGCACCATGCGCCGAGCGGCAGGGTGCAGTCGCCGCCCAGCTCGGCATTCAGCGCGCGTTCGGCGGCGACGCTGCGACGCGTCAGATCATCGTCCAGCACCTGCAACAATGCATGCACGCGTGTATCGCCCGCTCGGGTTTCCACCGCGATGGCAGCCTGGCCCGGGGCCGGCAGCCATTCGGGCGGCGCCAAACGCGCACGAACGCGGGCAGCCAATCCCATTCGCTGCAGACCGGCCACGGCGAGGATGATCGCTGCGTAGTCACCGCGATCGAGTTTGGCCAGCCGCGTTCCGAGATTGCCGCGCAGGTCGGCAATCTCCAGATCCGGGCGCCGCGCACGCAGTTGTGCCGCACGACGGAGTGAAGATGTTCCCACC
>JBOHYV010000328.1:0-3500 GCA_050738135.1 Rhodanobacteraceae bacterium
ACCAGGTAGTGGCCCCAGCCGTCGGTCTCGGACAGACACACATGGAAGGCATGGCTGTTTTGCAGCCGCTTCATCTCCGCGTAATGGGCTGGCTTGGACACGTCGAGATAACCCAGTCGATGCACGATGTTCGGCACACACGGGCCTGGGTGCGCCTCGCGCGGGTCCTGCAGGACGGTCAACGTCGGCCATTCGGGGTGGCGCCGCCACACCGCCAGCAGACGGTCCGTGCCCTTGATGCGGCTGCCGCCCGCGAGATGAAAGAACTTGCGCTCGCGAGGCACGCCGGGATCGTAGCGATCATCGCTGTGGAAACCGACCCAACTGGTCGGATGACCCAGGCGCGTGAAGATCAAGGCGGCGTTGTGCGTTTTGGCCCAGATCCGGTCGATCGAGGTTGCGAAATGCTGGTCGCGCCGATCGAACCACTCCGGGTTCGGCAGCGCAACATTGCAATGCGAGCGCACCAACTCGTCCGGCCAAAGATGCTCGAACATGATGTTGAGATCGAACACCCGCGGAGGCTGCCAGTGGCGACGCAATACGCGCCACGACCGTTGCGCGCACACGTAGGGGCGCATCCATTTGCGACGGCGCCGGTGTTCCTGTTTCAAGCCGAGCGTCGTCAGCGTGACCTCGCAATCATTGCGCCGCAGTGCCTCGGAGAGCAGGCGGGAATCGCCGGACAGGCCGAAGCCGTTATCCCAGAAAACCAGATTGACGGTGGTCATGCGCGTGGGTTCCGTTACGCGTTCACAGCGGTCGATTCTCGCGGGCACTCTTCGGTCAGGTCGCCATGATATCTGCATTGGGCCGTCCGGGGCTGAATGACGGCTGCTCGCGCGCGTGCTGCTCTACAGTGGGCGCCATGCGTCACCCGGCATACCGGCGTCGGCTTGTGGGTGGGCCGGCCCGAAGCTTCGGTGACTTGGGCCGACGCTCTCGGTTACCCTTTAGCCTTGGCACCGTCGTCTTCGAGGCTGCGCAAGTCCCATGCCGCCCACCCACGCGTTGCGGCTCTCCGCCTGTGTGATCGCCTTGAACGAGGCCGACCGTATCGGCGGTTGCCTCGCATCGCTCGCGTTCTGCGATGACGTGGTGGTGGTCGATTCGGGCTCCACCGACGATACCCGCGACATCGCGGCAAAATACGGCGCGCGGGTCATCGAGCACGCGTTCGAGGGCTTCCGCGCGCAGAAGGATTTCGCGGTGGGCGAGGCGCGCCACGACTGGGTGTTGTGCCTGGATGCCGACGAGCGCGTGACCCCGGCGTTGCGCGCGTCCATCGAAGCCGCGCGGGATGCGGGTTTTGCCGATGCGGCGGGCTACCGTTTTGCGCGCTGCACCGAGTATTTCGGTGCGTTCCTGCGCCACGGCAACGCCTATCCCGATCGCGTGCTGCGGTTGTTCAACCGTCGCCGCGGCGGCTGGCGCGCGGGGCGCGAAATCCACGAGCACGCCCTGGTCGAAGGCCATGTAGCGCTGCTGGCGGGCGATCTGGAGCATCGCGCGTATCGCTCGCTGGACGATCAGCTCGCACGCTACCGTCGTTACGCCGCGATGATGGCTGCGCACATGCACGAGGCCGGCCGTCGCGTCCGGTTGCGCAACCTGGCTGTCAATCCGGCGTGGCGCTTCCTGCGCGGTTATGTATTGCGAGGGGGCTTCCTGGATGGCTGGCGCGGTTTCCTGTTTGCCTGCATGGAAGCCGATTACGTGCGCGAGAAGTTTGCGCGGTTGTGGCTGCTGCAGCATGCGGCGCCCGGCGCACACTGGCAGAATGGCACGTTGCGATCCGCCGTGGATGACGGCGCCGGCCCGACGAGGAAGCCATGAAAACGGCATTGATTACCGGGGTGTCGGGTCAGGATGGGGCGTACCTGGCGCAGTTGCTGCTGGACAAGGGCTACAAGGTGTACGGCGCTTACCGGCGCACCAGCTCGGTCAACTTCTGGCGGATGCAGGATCTCGACGTCGTGGCGCACCCGAACCTGGAACTGGTCGAATACGATTTGACCGACCCCGGCTGCAGCCTGCGCCTGCTCGATCGGACGCAGCCGGACGAGGTCTACAACCTTGCTGCGCAAAGCTTCGTCGGGGTGTCGTTCGAGCAGCCGACCACCACCGCGCAGATCACGGGTCTGGGCGCATTGAACCTGCTGGAAGCCATCCGCACGGTGAAGCCGGACACGCGCTTTTACCAGGCATCCACTTCGGAAATGTTCGGCAAGGCGCAGGCGGTGCCGCAGAATGAACACACCATGTTCTGGCCGCGCAGCCCCTACGGAGTCGCCAAGCTGTTCGCGCACTGGAGCTGCGTGAACTATCGAGAATCGTTCGGGATTTTCGGCGCCAGCGGGATTCTTTTCAACCACGAATCGCCGCTGCGCGGACGCGAGTTCGTCACGCGCAAGATCACCGACGCGGTGGCGCGGATCAAACTGGGCAAGCAGGAGCAACTGGAGCTCGGCAATCTGGATGCCAAGCGCGACTGGGGCTTCGCCAAGGAATACGTCGAGGGCATGTGGCGAATGCTGCAGGCGGACGCGCCCGACACCTTCGTGCTGGCGACCGGGCGCAGCGAGACGGTGCGTGACTTCACGACGCAAGCCTTCAAGGCAGTCGACATCGACATCGAGTGGCAGGGCAATGAACAAAGCGAGACCGGCATCCGCACCGATACCGGCAAGGTCGTGGTGAAGGTCAACCCGAAATTCTACCGCCCGGCCGAGGTGGACGTGCTGGTCGGTGACGCCGCGCATGCCCGTGAAGTGCTGGGCTGGCAGGCGCAGACTTCGCTGGAGGACCTGTGCCGGATGATGGTCGAAGCCGACCTCGAGCGAGTCACACGTGGCGTCTCGTTCTGACAAACCTCGCGCGCTGCTGACCGGTTGCCACGGTTTCACGGGACGCTACGTCGCGGCCGAACTCGAAGCCGCCGGGTACCAGGTGATTGGCCTCGCGCACGACAGCGATCCGCCGGCCGCCGGGGTATTGCGCGCAAACCTGCTGGACCGCACCGCGGTGCGGCATGCCGTGGCCGAAGCACGCGCCCGGATCGTGGTGCACCTGGCCGCGATCTCGTTTGTCGCGCACGGCGACGCGGACGAGATCTACCGCACCAACATCGTCGGCACCCGCAACCTTCTGGAGGCGCTGGCTGCCGCAGAGGTTGAACCACGCAGCGTGGTGCTGGCTTCGAGCGCCAACATCTATGGCAACGCCGCGGCCGACCCGATCACCGAGACCACGCCGCCTGCGCCGGTCAACGACTACGCCGTGTCCAAACTTGCGATGGAACACATGGCGCGGCAGTGGATGGAGCGCCTGCCCATCACGTTGGTGCGACCGTTCAATTACACCGGCGTGGGCCAGGCCGAACAATTCCTGATCCCGAAAATCGTCGCGCATTTCCGGCGCGGCGAAAAGGTCATCGAGCTCGGCAATACCGACGTCGCGCGGGATTTCTCCGACGTGCGCGACGTCGCGCACGCCTACGC
>JBOHYV010000329.1:0-3495 GCA_050738135.1 Rhodanobacteraceae bacterium
AACCCAGATGGCGTAAACCCGCGGCGACGGCACCCGATCGTTCCCTTTCCCGCCGGAACAGCCGCCAGGAGAGGGCATCAGGCTGACGCCCCCGCGCGGATCAGCGAGCCAATCAAGCCATCACTCGCCGGCCGTGCCGGCAACGGCCGCCGCGTGGGTGACCGCGTCGGCGAGCCGGGCGGCGAGCGCCTGCACCTCTGACGCGTCCTCGCCTTCGATGGTAACCCGCACCAGCGGCTCGGTGCCCGACGGGCGCAACACCACCCGGCCGCGTCCCTGCAGGGACTGCTGCACGGACGCAAGCGCGTCCTGCACACTCGGCGTTCCGACCACGCTCCTGGCGCCCGCCACCCGCACATTGCGGGTGATCTGAGGCAGCTTGGCCAACCCCGCCCGCGCCTCGGAAAGATCCTTGCCCGCGCGCGACAGCGCATCCAGCACCGCCAAGGCCGACACGATCCCGTCGCCGGTGCTGGCGCGATCGAGGCAAAGGATGTGCCCCGAAGTCTCGCCACCCAGCATCCCGCCATGTTCCTTCAGCTGCTGCAACACATAGCGGTCGCCGACGTTGGCGCGCAGGAAGCGCACACCGGCCGTCATCAACGCGCGTTCCAGGCCGAAATTGCTCATCAGGGTGCCTACCACCGGGCCGCGCAGGTGCCCGTCAGCCAGCCAGTCGCGCGCCAGCACGAACAACACGTCGTCGCCATCCGCAAGCTCGCCATTGCGGTCGATCATCTGCACGCGGTCGCCGTCGCCGTCGAAGGCGATGCCAAGGTCCGCATGCTGTTCGATGACCGCACCACGCAGCGTGGCCGGATGGGTGGAACCGATGCCGCGGTTGATGTTGAAGCCGTCCGGTTCGCAGCCGACCCGCGTGACCTCGGCGCCGAGCGCCGCAAACACCTTGGGCGCCACCTGGTAAGTCGCACCGTGCGCGCAATCCAGCACGATGTGCATCCCGGACAGGTCGGGAGGCGTGGGCAACGTGCCCAGGCAGAACCTCACATAACGGTCGTTGGCATCGTCGATGCGACGCGCCTTGCCGAGCCGTTCCGGCGCAACCGTGACGAATGCTGCATCGATTTCGCGTTCGATCGCGGCCTCGACTTCGTCATCGAGTTTCTCGCCGTCGGCGGAAAAGAACTTGACGCCGTTGTCCTGGTATGGATTGTGCGAAGCACTGATCACGATGCCGGCGCTCGCACCCAGTTCGCGAGTCAGTTGCGCCACGCCCGGCGTCGGCAATGGCCCCAACAAACCCACATCGGCGCCCGCCGCCACCAGCCCCGCCTCCAGCGCGGCCTCGAACATGTATCCCGACACGCGCGTGTCTTTGCCGATCAAAACCAGCGGCCGTTTGCCGTCGCCCAGCACCGCGCCCGCAGCGCGGCCCAGTTTCAGCATGAACTCGGCGGTGATCGGCCACTCACCGACCCGCCCGCGCACGCCGTCGGTGCCGAAATATTTTTTGAGGGACGAGGGGCGAGGGGCGAGGGGTTCGGACATGAAATAGCTGGGAGCGAAGAGTTGGGCCAATATTTCCATCGTCATTCCGGGGCCGTTCGCGGCTTTATCGCGAACGGAACCCGGGATCCATTTTGATCCTGCGTTGCCCGGGAAAGAGCAAAATGGATTCCGGCTTTCGCCGGAATGACGGCAATCTTATCAGTCGTCGCCGAAGCGCTGCGAACCGAATGGTTTCGGTACGGCCTTCGCCGGCGCATCGCCCTTATGCACCGCCTGCCATACCACCAGCGCGTCACAGGTCGCTGCGACGTCGTGCACGCGCACGATCATCGCACCGCGCTGCACGGCAATCAGTGCGGCGGCAGCGGAACCCGTTGCACGGTCCGCACCGGCCTCGCGACCGGTCAGGGTACCTATCATGGCTTTGCGCGAAAGGCCGACGAACGCCCCTCCGGCAAGATCGCGAAAACGATCGAGCGCTCGCAGCAAGGCGAGATTGTGTTCCAGCGTCTTGCCGAAGCCGAAGCCCGGATCGACCAGCACCCGACGCTTGTCGATGCCGGCCATCTCGCACGCAAACACGCGCTCGGCGAGGAAGCGGTGCAACTCGCCGACCACGTCGTCGTAATGCGGATCGTCCTGCATCGTGCCGGGCTCGCCCTGCATGTGCATCAGGCACACCGGCACCTTCAATTCCGCCGCGGCGTCCAGCGCACCCTCGCGCCGCAGCGCATACACGTCATTGATGAAGCCCGCGCCCGCAGCAACCGCCGCACGCATCACCCCGGGCTTGGACGTGTCGATCGAAATCGGGACACCCACGCGCTTCGCGAGCATTTCGATGACGGGCACCGCGCGGGCAATTTCGGTCTCGGCATCCACCGGATGCGCACCGGGACGCGTTGATTCGGCGCCGACCTCCAGCATGTCGGCGCCCTGCTCCACCATCGCGATGCCCAGCGCCGCGGCTGCCTCGACATCGCCGGCGATTCCGTCACCGGAAAACGAATCGCCGGTGAGGTTCAGGATTCCGCAGATACGCGGGCGATCGAGCAGCAGTGCACGACCGTTGCAATCGAGCGCGGGAATGGTGTCGAACATCGGGATAGTTTAGACCGGCCATCGGGACCGTGGCGCGCCATTTCAGTAATGGATGAAGGACTTCCCCCGAATGGTATCCCCCGCCTCAGCCGCCACGCACGGGGGCCAGCAATCCCTCCGGATCGTACTGCGCACGCAGCGCCGCCAACCTTGCGTTGGTCCCCGCGTCGTGCGCGTGCGACTTCAAATCGGAAAGCTCGCCGGCGAAATTCGGCTGCATCCCGGTACGCGCGTGTGGTGCGAGCGTTGCACGCAATCCGCGCGCCCACTCGCGGACGGCTGGCAGGCGTTCCGCCGCACCGGCGTGACCGATCACGTTCACAAAAAACGGCGCGCCGCGATGCGTGAATGCGGTCGCGGAGTCGGAAACGGCCGCCACCGTGCCCCCGAGGTGGTGCACGTGGACTTCGCAAAACGGATCGGGCGGCGAGGCGGCCATCGGAACCAGCGCGTCGATCAGCGCGTCATCAAGCGCATCGAACTGCGACGTCGTCCAGTAGTAATGATCGCCGGGCGGCACCACCGGATCGAAGGCCTGTTGCCATGCGGCGTACGGCATCGCCCCAGTGTACTGGCCCAGCGGCTTGCCGTATTCCATGATCGGCGCCAGCAATTTCTCGCCCTCCGCCGTCTCGCCACTCCAGCACCATGCCAGCGCGATCGCGCGACGGAAATGCGTCTCCGCCGGCATGAAAGGCAATGGTGGAATGGTGGTGAACACCAGCATTGCAGTGAGTGGATTCGGCGCCTTCAGCGTGAATGCACGAAACACGCGCAACAGGCCTGCCGCCGCGTCAACGGGATGGAACACGACCCCGGCGTAAACCTCGCCGACCGCGTGCAGCCGATAGGTGAATCGCGTGACCACGCCCAGCCCCCCTGCCCCGCCGCGCAAACCCCAGAACAAGTCGGCGTGCCGGAGTT
>JBOHYV010000330.1:0-3488 GCA_050738135.1 Rhodanobacteraceae bacterium
CAGCGCGGATCGCACACCTGTTTGGCGAGGGCCCCGGGCGCGCGCCAGGTTTCCGCAAGCAGGCGTGCGGCGTCCGCGTCGGTGGAGCAAACGCGCCAGAAATCCTCGACGATTTCCTGCTGCAACGAGCGCGTATCCTCCAGCAATTCCGGCTCGCGCAATGCGCGGCCCGTCTCGAAGCCGAATTCGGCCAGTACCCGGTTGCAGAACGCGTGCAGGGTGCCGATCACCGCGGTATCCATCGCCAATTCGGCCGCGCGTGCGCGCGCCGCCAGCGTTTCCACGTCGGTGTCGGCAAGGACGTGCGTAATCACCGCGCGTGTGGCCCGCATATCGCCGTCATCGTCATCGCGTGCACGCGCCGGGTCGTCATGGCGAAGCATGTCCGATGCCATCCTCAGCCGCTGGCGCAATCGCATCGCCAGCTCGGCGGCGGCCGCGCGGGTGAACGTCGCTACCACGATGTGGTCCGGCATCAAGCCGCGCTCGAGGATAAGGCGCAGGTACAACGAGGCGATGGTGAAGGTCTTGCCGGTCCCGGCGCTGGCCTCGACCAGGCGCACGCCTGACAACGGCAGTTCCAGCGGGCCCATGCGCGCGCTCACTTGAATTGCTCCGTCCACGCACGCGCTGGTTCCGCAAACACCGCAAGCGCGGTGCGGTGCAAGGCCTGCGCGAGTTCACCATCCGCCGCGCCGGGCAGTTCGCGACCGCGCCAGGCGATACACACTGCATCGCTTTCGAATTCGTTGACGGCGCTGAATCCGCTTTCACTTGCGGTCTCGCGTGCGGCTCTTTCAAACGTCGTGATATCGATGGCGACAGGCGCATCGCCGGCTTTGCATTCCGCCTTTGCACAGGCCAGTGCGTGACTCCATGACGTGCGCACGAAAAATGGCAGCGGCGCTAGCCGGCCCCGGGGGGCCAGCTCGATCAATCCGCGCAAGCGTGCCCGCGCCTCATCCTGGTCGGGCCGTGGCAGCGCGAACGAGCAGGCGTCGTTGCCATTGAGTCCCACCAACAGCACCGGCTTGCCCACCCCCGCTGCCGCGCACACCAGCGCATCCAGCCACGCGCGCAGCACGTGGCGACCGTCGATCGTGCCGGGCCGCAGATGCAGTAAACCATCGGGGTACGGATCGGCCGGCGCGCCTTCGAGCGACATGCCGTCTTCCCATCCCACGCGCAAGATTTCGGTCGGCAGCGGCGTGGCGCCGCCCGTGAACGCCCGCACCGCCGCGCGCAGGGCATCGGCGCGTACCTGCGCATCGCGCAAGGCCTCGTCACCGAGCGCGCCGGGCGGCAGCTGGCCGCGCGCGCGCAGCAGCGTGCGATCGGCGGACGCATTGCCTTCGCCGAAATCCAGCAGGGCGCGGGTGAGGGTCCAACGTGTCAGGCCATCGGTCGGAGACAACGGTTCGTCGTCCGCGTCGTCGCGTTCCGCGCGCGGCAGCGCCAAACCCAAACCGAGTTCCAGGAAACCGCGGGCGGGATCGAGCAGGAACCGCCGCAATTCGTCGAGGGTCCGCGCCGTTGTCCGCGGGGCATCGACCGACGGTAGTCGCGCATCCGGCATGAACGGCGTGATCACCGCTTCTGCTTCGGGTGTCCTCGCGGCGGCCAGCCACTCCTTTCCATGCGAACGCGGCGCGTGCGCGTCGAACAACGAAGCATCGAACGGATGCAACGGTTCCACCCGTGGCAGCCGTGCGTCTACCGCATCGTCCACGAGATAGCCTTCGCGCAACACGTCCATCAACTCCGCCACGACCACCGAAGGCGCCAGGGTTTCGTTGCTGTGGGCATCGCGGCCGATCCAGCTGATGTAGAAATTGTCGCGCGCCGCGGCGAGCAGTTGCAGGAACAGCAGGCGATCATCGTCACGGACGCTGCGGTCGCCGGGGTGCGCGCGGCCGGCGCGGCGATCGGCGCTCAGTGGATCGAGGCCGGAAGGATCGCGGCGCGGAAATGCAGCCTCGCCCATGCCGAGCAGGCAGATCACTCGGAATGGCACCACGCGCAGCGGCACCATGCCACAGAACGTGATGCCGCCGGCGAACAAACGTTGCTGCGGATCGGATTGCGCCAGGCGTTCGCGAAGGAACGCGCGCAGATCGTGCCAGGGCAGCACCTGCAGCGATGCGGTTTCGGCGTGCTCGGCAAGCTCCGCCAGCGCACCGCGCACGCGTTCCAGCGCGCGCGTTTCGACAATGTCGTTCGAATCGCTTGCGTACAAGCCATCGAACAGCGCGTTCAACCGGCGCTGCCAATCCGCCGCACCCATTTCGCGCGAAGACCACTCGCGCAGCTTTCGCCACGCCGCGAGTACCGCCAGCAACGCGTCGATGCGCGCGAACGCCGCGCCTTCCACGCCCCCGAGCGGCGCCACCCCCGCGACCAGCGTCGTCTCGTCATCGCCGCACGCGAAACCCGCCAGGATGCGATCCAGCCCGAAGGCGAACGAGAACTCGCGATAGCCGCCGGTCTGCGCGCGCGCGTGTTCGTCCTCGCCCCAGCGCACGCCGCTTTCCCGCAACCGCCGCGACAGGTGCTCCAGTTGCGCAGCATCCAGATCCAGGCGCCGCATCACGCCGGGCACGGCCAGCACGTCCAGGATTTCGCTGCATGCCCAGCGCGAGGTCGGCGCATCCAGCAAGGTCAGGAACAAGCGTGCCGCCGGATGCGCGGCGCTCGCGGACACATCGCCGAGGTTGTACGGAAGGAAACGCGCATCGTGTTCGGGCAAGCCACCGAATACGGCGTCGATCGCGGGTTGGTACGCGGCGACGTCGGGCATCATCACCGCGATCTCGCGCGGCTTCAGCGAAGGGTCGGCCGCGAACATCGACAGCAGCGCGTCGTGCAGGGTTTGCACCTCGCGCAACGCGGTGTGGCAGGCGTGGAATTGCAGCGAAGCGTCGGGCGGTGCCGTGTGGTCGTCGTCGCGCGGTGCGGCGTGATTCAGGATGTCGTCGCGCAGCCGACCGAGCAGCGTCGTGCGCGGGATCCCGGCATCGTAGGCGTCGTGCTCGACATCGGGTTGCACGTGTTCGTAGCCGAACAGCAAGCCGACGAACTCCGACAGCGCGCCCCCGAGCGACAGCAGCAACGGGTTTTCACCGTTGCGCTCGCCCAGCCGCGTGCGCACCACCGCACGCGTGCGCGGCAGGTCACCCAGGTATTCCATCGACGGCAGCGGCAGGTGGAAGTCCACGTCGCAATGGCGTCCCGCGACCGCCAGCATCCGCAGCACGTCGGGCGACACGTTGGCGCAGGCGAAACAAGCGAGATGGGCGGGCAGGCCCGGCGGCGCGGGTTTTTCGCCGCGGTTTCCGGGTGGGTATTCCGGATCGAAAACGCGCAGCCATTCGTCCACGCGCGCCGCGCGCGAGGTGCCGCCCACGCGCGGCAACAAGCGGCGCCACAATTCCGCCCGCCAGTCGTCGTCGCCGGTGCCGTGATCCGATCCGTGATGTTCCCACGCGAGC
>JBOHYV010000331.1:0-3476 GCA_050738135.1 Rhodanobacteraceae bacterium
GACTGCCTGCTCTTTGAGCAAAGGAGAGTTGACGTGAAACTTTCCACGAACCTGTTGGGCGCGGCGGTACTGGCAGCCATGGCGGCTACGGCATTCGCGCAGGATGCCGCGCCGCCGTCGGCCATCGCGTATCCCGTGGCGCGCAAGGGCAACACCGTCGACACCTACTTCGGGACCAGGGTGCCGGCGCCGTACCAATGGATGGAAAACCTGACCAGCCCCGAGCTGCACGAGTGGGTCGCGGCGGAAAACCGGATCACCAACGCGTACCTCGCGAAGATTCCGGTGCGTGGCTGGATCGAGCATCGCCTCACCCAGCTGTGGAATTACGCCAAGGAAGGTACGCCGACCCGCTTGAAGAACGGCACGTTGTTCTTCCGCAGGAATTCGGGCCTGCAGAATCAGAGCGTGGTGTACGTGCAGGCGTCGCCCACCGCGAAGCCGCGGGTGCTGCTCGATCCGAACACGCTTTCGCCCGACGGCTCGATCCAGCTCAAGTTCGGTGCGCCGTCGCCGGACGGCAAGTACTACGCCTATGCGTTGTCGAAGGGTGGTTCCGACTGGGAGGTCCTGCACGTGATGGATGTCGCGACCGGCAAGCAGCTCGCGGACGTGGTGCACTGGGCGAAGTTTTCCGGCGTCTCCTGGACGAACGACAACCGGGGCTTTTTCTACTCGCGGTATCCGGAGCCGCCGGGCGGCGAAAAGGCGATCAGCCATGCCGTGGTCAACCAGAAGTTGTACTACCACAGGCTCGGCACGCCGCAGGCGGACGACAAGCTGATCTACGCGCGCGCCGACCTGCCACACGCCGGCATCGGCGGCGGCGTCAGCGAGGATGGCCGCTATCTGTTCGTGTTCCTGCAGAACAACACCATCAGCCGGAACGAGTTGTACTACGCCGATCTCGGCAATCCGGACCATCCGGACGTGGCGGCGAAGATCGAACCGCTGTACACGCAGAATGATGCGGCGTACACCCCGATCGGTCACGTGGGCGACACGCTGTATCTGCGCACTACCCGCGATGCGCCGAGGGGCAGGATCGTCGCGACGAAATTCGCCCACCCCGATCCTTCCGATTGGGAAACGCTGGTCCCGGAAGCCAAGGGCGTGCTGGCCGGCGCCACCATGGCCGACGGCGACATCCTCGCGAACTATCAGGTGGTGGCCAGGAGCCGCCTCGAACTGTTCAATACCGGCGGCAAGCTCCTGCACACGTTGACCTTGCCGGCCCTGGGCAGCGTGCGCGGCATCTCCGCGCGCAACGATTCGGGCACGCTGTATTACGCGTTCACGTCGTATCTGTATCCGACCACGGTCTATCGCTACGACGTCGCCGACGGCAAGACTTCCGTGTATTTCAAACCGGACGTAAAGTTCGATCGATCGCGGTACCAGACGCAACAGGTGTTCTACACATCGAAAGACGGCACCCGGGTGCCGATGTTCGTCGTCGCGAAGAAGGGCATCAAGCTGGACGGCAGCCACCCGACCGTGCTGTACGGCTACGGCGGGTTCGACATCTCCGTCACGCCGGGCTTCAACCCGATCATTCCGGTGTGGCTGGAAATGGGTGGGGTATATGCCGTCGCCAACCTCCGCGGTGGCGGGGAATACGGCGAGGCATGGCACCACGCCGGCATGCTCGGCAAGAAGCAGAACGTGTTCGACGATTTCGCGTGGGCCGCGAAATACCTGATCAAGAAGGGCTACACCTCGTCGAAACACATCGGCATCCAGGGCTATTCCAACGGTGGTCTGTTGACAGGCGCGTCCATCACGGAACGGCCGCACCTGTTCGGCGCGGCCTACATCGGGCACGGCGTGCTCGACATGTTGCGTTACCAGAAATTCTCGGGCGGCGCGTTCTGGATGCCGGAGTACGGCAGCTCGGACAGCAGGCAGGCGTTCCAGTGGCTGATCAAGTACTCGCCGCTGCAGAACATCCACAAGGGCACCTGTTATCCGCCGACGTTGATCACGACCTCGTGGGACGACGACCGCGTGGTGCCGAGCCATGAGTTCAAGTTCACGGCGAAGATCCAGCAGGCGCAGGGCTGCGCCAACCCGATCCTGCTGCACACCACCGCCAGCACCAGCCACACCTACATGCCGACCGACAAGCAGATCAGGCAAGCGTCGGACGTGTGGGCTTTCGAGGCGTACAACCTCGGCATCAGGCAAGCGCCGAGGTCCACCGCAGCACATTGAACCGGCGCGCACGCGATCCGACTTGCCGGCCACCCCGTGCCGGAAGTCATGGGTGCACCAGCGACATGGGCAGATTTATGCGGCGTTCACGTTTTTCAGGATTGCAACGATATAACATTGCGCAGTTTTGATTGGGCGGTGGCACGCTTTGATGACCTTGTTCGGGGCAATGAATTTGCAAAAGGGTCACCTGCCCGTGCATTCCCGATCCCGTGACGCGAAGCCGGCATTCCCGTTGGCGAGCGCCGCGGTGCTGCTGACAACCCTCGCGCTGGCGGGCTGCGCGGCCGGACCGAACTTCAAGCCGCCGCCGCCTCCCAAGGTCGGCAGCTATACCCGACACGCGCTTGCCAACCCGGAGGGTACGCCGGGCGTCGCCGCCGGTGGCGCGCAGCATTTCCAGCAGGGTGGTGACGTTGCGGGTGACTGGTGGACGTTGTTCCATTCGCAAGCCCTGGATGCGCTGGTCGGCGAGGCGCTGGAAAACAATCATGACCTCAAGGCCGCGCAGGCTGCATTGCGCGCCGCGCACGAGAGTGTGCTCGCGCAGCGCGGGACATTCTTTCCCAGCGTGTCGGCGGGTTTCAGCGCCAGTCGCCAGAACGCTTCGAACATCCTCGCGCCGGTGCCTAATTTCCCCGCGGTACCACAGGAGTTCCTGTACAGCCTGTTCACCCCGCAACTGACGATTTCCTACGCGCCCGACCTGTTCGGGCTGAACCGCCGCACGCTGGAACAGATGCGGGCCCAGGAGCAGGCCGTCCGCTTCCAGACGCTCGCGGCGCGGACCACGTTGATCACCAATGTCGTCGCCACCGCGGTTGAGGAAGCTTCGCTGCGCGAGCAGGTGCAGGCAACCAGAAAGCTCATCGCGCTGCAACAACACAGCCTCGACATCCTTCGCCTGCGATTCCGGAAAGGCGATGCCAGCAAGCTCGATGTGGCGGCGCAGCGCGCGCAGCTTGCCCAGACCAAAGTGGGCTTGCCGACGCTGGTGAAGCAGCTTGCCGCGACCCGGCATGCACTGGCGGTGCTGGTGGGCGCGTTCCCGGCGCAGGCACGCGCACAGGATTTCACGCTGGCCGATCTGCACCTGCCCGAAAACCTGCCGGTGAGCTTGCCCTCGAAATTGGTCGCGCAGCGCCCCGACGTCCGTCAGGCCCGCGCCAACCTGCACGCCGCCAGCGCCGCGATCGGCGTCGCCGCGGCCGAGCGGTTGCCCAACCTCGAGCTCACCGCCGATGCCGGCAGCACCGCGCTCG
>JBOHYV010000332.1:0-3471 GCA_050738135.1 Rhodanobacteraceae bacterium
GCGCGAAGCCAACGTCGGCCCGATCCTTGCGGCACGCCCGGAGCTGATGCCGCATGGCGTGCACGTGCCGCGCAATCTCGAACCCCTGCTGGCACGGGCCAGCGTGCTCGCGCTCGGACCTGGATTAGGGCAGGACGACTGGGGCCACGGCATGTGGCAGGCAGCGTTGGATGCCGGCATGCCTGTCGTGCTGGATGCGGACGGCCTCAACCTGCTCGCGGCGCGGCAGCTCGACCTGCCGCCCGGTAGCGTGATGACGCCGCATCCGGGCGAAGCCGCGCGTTTGCTGGACACGACGATCGCCGGGGTCCAGAACGATCGCTTCGCAGCCGTACGCACACTGGCGGAAAAGTATCGCACCGTGGCGGTGCTGAAAGGCGCCGGCAGTCTGGTTGCCGATCCGGGCGGACGTGTCGCGGCATGTCCGTGGGGCAATCCCGGCATGGCCAGCGGCGGCATGGGCGACGTGCTGACCGGCGTGATTGCGGGGCTGCTGGCGCAAGGCCTGGACGCATGGGACGCCGCCTGTCTCGGCGTCGGTCTGCATGCGCGCGCCGGCGATCTTGCCGCGCGTGCCGGTGAACGCGGCTTGCTGGCGTCCGACCTGTTTCCTTACCTGCGGGCATTGGTGAACGGTCATTTTTCCACGATCCCTGATCGCCGCGTTGTCGAACGCTCCGGCGCGTCGGGGGCCCCAAGTCGTTGATGACCAGAACGGCCTTGAGCCGCCATCCATGGCCAAAAGCTCCGTGGCTTGACTTTTCGCAACAGCTGCTTCGAACCGCGACGGTCGAAATGTCATGCCGTCGCTCGTGACGCCGTCAGAGGCTCCCTTGATTCCAGACGCCATCATCAAGATTGACCTGCCTGACGAAGCTGCCACCGCTGCCTTGGCGCAGCGGCTCGCGCCGGCGTTGCTGGATGGCGGCGTGGTGTTTCTGCGCGGCGAACTGGGTGCCGGCAAGACCACCTTCGCGCGGGCGCTGCTGCGCGGACTCGGGGTGGGAGAAAGGGTCAAGAGTCCGACCTACAGCTTGCTCGAGCGCTACACGGTGAACGGCCGTGATGCCTTTCACCTTGACTTGTACCGCATTGCCGATCCAGGTGAACTGGAGTGGCTGGGCCTGGATGAACTGGACACGGCGGAAACGATCGTGTTGGTCGAATGGCCCGAGCGCGGCTGCGGCGCCTTGCCGGCGCCCGACTTGGACGTGACGCTGGAATACGACGGGACCGGGCGGCGCGGCGCCCTGGTTTCGGCGTCGACGCGCGGTCGCAGCTGGGTCGCGAACCTCGGGAGAACCGCGGCGAGACGCTGAAGGCAACATCGACTTGGCCGAACTTTTTGATCTTTTATCGATAAAGTCAACGCAAGCCTTCGGATAACAAAGGAAAAAACACTTGCAATCCGGAGCGGCTTGCGGTTGAATTCCGGACCATGAGGGGGATACTCCGCCCACGGCTGTCGTTTTTTTTCCTTGTTTGCGGCGCATTGGCGTGCACCGCGGCCGCCTCCGCTGCGCCCGTCGCCGTCAGCACCGTCAAGGCCGTGCGCGTGTGGAGCGGGCCCGATTCCACCCGGGTGGTCCTGGACTTGTCCGGCCCGCTGGATTATCGCCTGTTCCAGCTGGACAAACCCGATCGCGTGGTGCTGGACCTGGATCACGGCGTGCTGGGCAAGGGCATCGACGGCAGGACCGGCAAGGGCGTGGTCAAGGATGTGCGCGTGGGGCAGCACCACGGTCGGGCGCGGATCGTGCTGGACCTCGAAGGCCCCGCGCATCCCAAGAGCTTTTTGCTGAAGCCGGTAGGCCAGTACGGTTACCGCCTGATCGTGGATCTCGGCACACCCGATGACAAGCCATCGCGGATCGTACGCACCATTGATGACGATATCGCTGACGGCAAGCCGCGGCCGGTGGTCATCGCAGTCGATGCCGGACACGGCGGCGACGATCCGGGCGCGCACGGCAAGGATGGCACGCTGGAAAAGACCGTCACGCTCGAGATTGCCAAGGACCTGGCCAAGCTGATCGATGCCCAGCCGGGGATGCACGCGGTACTGACCCGCAAGGGCGACTACTACCTGCCCCTGAAGAAGCGCTACCAGATTGCGCGCCAGCACAAGGCCGATCTGTTCGTGTCGATCCACGCCAATTCCTGCCCCGATTTTTGCGACGCACGCGGCGCTTCGGTGTGGGTGCTGGACACCCACGGCAAGGTAAGCGAGGCCGCGCGCTGGCTGGCCAAGAGCGAGAACGCGTCCGACCTGATCGGCGGCGGCGGCGTGTCACTGGACGACAAGAACCACATGCTGGCGTCGGTATTGCTCGACCTGTCCCAGGGCGCCAGCATGCACGCGGCCCATGAGGTCGGAAGCGACGTGCTGACGGCGCTGGGCAAGGTCGGGCCGCTGTATCGCGATACCGTGCAGGGCGCCAATTTCGTGGTGTTGCGTTCGCCGGATGTGCCTTCGATCCTGGTCGAAACCGCGTTCATCAGCAGCCGCAGGGACGAGCGACGGCTGGACAGCGGCAAGGATCGCGAGAAACTGGCCGAGGCGATCCTGAGCGGGGTCGGGGAATATTTCAAAACCACGCCCCCGCCCGGCACGTGGTTCGCCGCACAGCGCGACAAGCGGCTGCACTTGACCGCGCGTACGGCGGTCGCGGTTGCCGGACACGGTCCAAGCGCCGCCGGTGGGACACTCGTGGCTGCCGCGAACACCGCCACGCAACCCGACGCTGACATCCAGGACATGCACAAGGTCACGCCCGGCGAGACCCTGTCAGGCATCGCCCAGCGCTATGGCGTCAGCATGGGGGCCCTGCGTTCGGTGAACGCGGGCAAGATTCAGTCGGGGGGCGGGATCCAGGCGGGGCAGGTGTTGCTGATCCCGAGTTCTTGATCTGTGCGGCATAACCCGCTGCGCGCCGATTGACCGGGCGCGGCGGACGGTGTCCGCCCTACGTGCAGCGCTGGGATGCCGCAAGCGGGTAGGGTGGAACCTGTGCAGCGGTTTCCATCGGATTCGCCGCGTCGTGGTACGCGACGGAAGCGGATGCGCCGATTCCGCCCTGCGCCGAACGACAAGTAGGGCGGGCATGGCCCGCCGGTTGCTGGTGGCTCGATGGACGAAATCCGCCCTACGGTCACCGATTGCTGCCGGATTTTGACAGCTTGAGCAACCGCAAAGATAATGGCGCGCTCGCCCGAGTAGCTCAGCTGGTTAGAGCATCTGACTGTTAATCAGAGGGTCCCCCGTTCGAGTCGGGGCTCGGGCGCCATTCGGTTGCCGCCATTCGATCAAGGGCCGACGGATTCCGTCGGCCTTCGCGTATACGGAACCGTGACAACGCCGCGCCGCCCTTCACGCGACGTGTACGAGGTTTGCCCGCATACTCGCGCACCTGTCGTTGCGCAACAGGAAACCCGAACCGTGGCCACCCGCCCGTCTGCAGCGAACCCGCC
>JBOHYV010000333.1:0-3459 GCA_050738135.1 Rhodanobacteraceae bacterium
GGTTGGGTATTGTCGAAACCCATCTCGATGTCCAGCATCACCGGCTGGCGCACGCGGCGTTCCCAGTCGTAAATGCCGATGATGGTTTCGACGGTGAGACCTTCGATGAATACGGTGTCCATGTTCATGCCACTTCCGGCAAGGTTTCGAGATTCCAACGCGGTTGCACGCGGATTTCCGGGCCGGTGGTCTGCTCCGCCGCAAGCCGGATGGAACCCGCCAAAGCAATCATCGCGCCGTTGTCGGTGCAGAACGCCAAGCGCGGAAAGTACGTCTGGAAACCCTCGTGCCTGCCGGCTTCGGCAAGTCGCGAGCGCAAGCGCTGGTTGGCGCCGACGCCGCCCGACACCACCAGCCGCTTGTACCCGGTCAGCGCCAGCGCGCGCCGACACTTGATCGCCAGTGTTTCCACGATGGCTTCCTCGAACGCGCGCGCGATGTTGGCCTTGGTGGAATCGGCGTGGTCGCTGTCACGCCACGCCAGCAGCACCTGGGTTTTCAAACCGGAAAAGCTGAAATCCAGGCCCGGACGATCGGTCATCGGGCGCGAGAAACGAAATGTCCCGGGGTCGCCGGTTTCGGCCAGTTTTGCCAGTGCCGGGCCGCCCGGATACGGCAGGCCCATCAGCTTGGCGGTCTTGTCGAAGGCCTCGCCGGCGGCGTCGTCCAGGGTGTCGCCCAGGATCGTGTAGCTGCCGATCTTCCCGACCCCGACCAGCATCGAATGGCCTCCCGAGACCAGCAGCGCCACGAACGGCGGCGCCAGCGGCTCGGCGCCCGGGGCGGGCTCTTCGAGCAAGGGGGCCAACAAATGACCTTCCATGTGGTGTACCCCGATCGCCGGCACCTCCAGCGCCCAGGCCAGGGAGCGCGCCACCGAGGCACCGACCAGCAGCGCGCCGATCAGGCCCGGGCCCGCGGTATAGGCCACCGCGGAGAGGTCCGAAATTTTCAGACCGGCATCGGCAAGTGTCTGACGTAAAAGGGGAAGAAGCTTGCGCACGTGATCCCGGCTGGCGAGCTCCGGCACCACGCCGCCGTACTCGGCGTGCAGGGCAACCTGCGAATACAGGGCGTGCGCCAGCAGCCCGCGGCCGGGTTCGTAAACGGCTACCCCGGTCTCGTCGCAGGAACTCTCGATGCCGAGCACCGAACCTGAGTGCCGGGCCTTTGAATCGGTCATGAAAATCACGTTATAATTCGCGGCTCACCCGCGCCAAGCGGGCCAGTTTACCAAGTGGAGCGTCCATGCCCAGCGTCAAAGTCCGCGAGAACGAGCCGTTCGAAATCGCCCTGCGCCGCTTCAAGCGTACCTGCGAGAAGGCCGGCGTGCTCGCCGAAACGCGCAAGCGCGAGTTTTACGAGAAACCGACCCAGGAACGCAAACGCAAGCGCGCTGCGGCGGTCAAGCGCCACCTGCGCCGCGTCTCGCGCGAAGTCACGCGCCGCAAACGCCTGTACTGATCGACACGCCTTGCATGTTCCGACGGCCGGCCCGCTCCGCGACGCCGGCCGTTTGCGTTTTTCACGTAAACGTTTCCGAAGGAAGAGTGCCACCGCTCTTTCTGCCCCCTTGAGTCAAGGGGGCAGCCAAGTCATCGTGCAACGAGGGCTTGGCGGGGATTGTGGGAGAATTGAGTCTGCACGCGAAATGAGCCCCACGACTCTCGGGCGCATCCGGAGCAGTTGGAGTTTCCAAATGAGCGAACTCAAAGCCCGCATCACCGGAGACATGAAGGCCGCGATGAAGGGCGGCGACAAGCCGCGCCTCGCGGCCGTACGCTTGATCCTCGCCGCGCTCAAGCAGCGCGAAGTCGACGAACGCATCACGCTGGATGACGGCCAGGTGCTGCATGTTCTGGAGAAGATGCTCAAGCAGCGCCGCGATTCGGTCGCGCAATATGAAGCTGCCCAGCGCGAAGACCTGGCCAATCAGGAGCGCTACGAAATCGGCGTGATCGAAGGCTATCTACCCGCGCAACTCGGCGACGCCGAACTCGACGCGCTGGTCACGCAGTGCATCAGCGACGCGGGCGCCGCGTCGCCGCGCGACATGGGCAAGGTGATGGCACTCCTCAAGGAACGTGCCGCCGGCCGCGCCGACATGGGTGCGCTGTCGCAGCGCGTCAAGGCACGCTTGGCGGGCTGACGAGCCCAACGGGTCAGGCACGGATGCCGGAATGCAGACCGCGCCCACGCGCCCCTTGGGTTCGATCCGACAACATGGACGCCACAACGCTCATGGCCACCGCGCAACCGCGCGAGCGACCCTGATGTGCCGTATCGCAAATCCTGCGAAGATGCCTTGCGACTTGTGCCGCGGTCGAACGGGTGACGTGTTTATCGACCGCGCGAACTGATTGCCGAAGAGGCCCTTGTGATGCGCGAAGACGTACAAAAAACCGTATTTTCGATCATCGCCACGGAAGCCGACATCGACGAGAACACGATCGCGCCGGATTCGACCCTGAAGAGCCTGAAGGTCCACTCGCTGGACGCAGTCCAGATCATTTTCGCGATCGAGGATCATTACCGGATCCTGATACCGGAACGTGACCCCGGCTTCGACACCAGATCGGTCAAGGGGCTGACGGACGCGGTGGAAAAATTGCTGGCGGAGAACGCCGCGAATCCGGCGCCATCGCCGATGCCGCCCACTGCATGAGCCGGTCAACGGCGATTACGAACGCACTCCGTTTTCGTGTCACGTAGCCTGGAGCCGGAGGCTGCCCTGGATGACATCCACGACGTCGCCCCCGACCCACACTGCATCGCTGTCCTTGCACAAGTGGATGCGGCCGGCTCGCTGGAGCGCGGCGCCCTGGGTCGCAACATAGGCAGAAGGGGCAAGCCCTTCGCGCATGAGCCATTGCGCAAGGCCCGCGTTGAGGCTTCCGGTGGCGGGATCTTCGTAGCCGCCACTGCCGAGGAACGCCCGAACCTCGAACGCCGCGTCATCACCTGCATCACGCGGGGCCACCACGCCCAATTCGAGCGGGTCGAGCGCGGCCCAGTCAGGGTTCAGCGCAAGCACCTGGCGTGCCGAGCCCAGCATCACCGCACACCAGCCCGGACCGTTGTCGATCCATTGGTGACGCACGATGTCGGTCGGCGCGAGATCGAGTGCCCGCGCGATTTTTGCGAGCACATCGGGTTCGAGTGCGCCGGTGCGGCGCAAGGATGGCGCGGCGAACGCAAGCTGCGAATCGCTGACACGAATGCGGACAAGACCCATCCCGCATTGCTGCAGTACAAGCCCCGGCGTGCGAGGCTTCCCGCCTGCCGCGAGCCAGGCGTGGCAGGAACCGAGCGTTGGATGGCCCGCAAAGGGAAGCTCGCCGACGGGCGTGAAGATCCGCACCCGGTAATCCGCGGCGGGATCCGTCGCCGGCAGAAGGAAGGCTGTCTCCGACAGGTTGGTCCAACGCGCGAGCTGGGCCATGCGTGCCTCGCTCAGCT
>JBOHYV010000334.1:0-3436 GCA_050738135.1 Rhodanobacteraceae bacterium
ACCCCCTTCCTGCGGAAGGGGGTGATCGAATTGCGGGATATCGCGGCCGGTTCCCCTTCCTGCGGAAGGGGGTGATCGAATTGCGGGATATCGCGGCCGGTTCCCCTTCCTGCGGAAGGGGGTGGTCGAATTGCGGGATATCGCGGCCGGTCTGTCCTGCCCCGGGCGTTCGGCTAAACGCGTTGTCTCACCCGCCAGTGGCAAATCCCGGATACAGCGTCATGCCGCCGTCGACGAAGATCGAGGCGCCGTACAGGTAATCGGACTGGTCCGAGGCCAGCCACGCGGCGGCGCGGGCAATGTCGACGGGCATGCCGATGCGCCCGCACGGGATCAATTTCTCCAGCGCGGTGGCGGCTGCGGGCGTCTCCCAGGCCTTGCGGTTGATCGCGGTTTCGATGGCGCCGGGACAGATCGAGTTGACGCGGATTTTCTGCGGCGCCAGTTCCTGTGCGATCGAGCGCATCAGCAGCATGATGCCGCCCTTGGTGGTGGCGTAGTTGCAGTGCCCGGCCCACGGAATCACCTGGTGCACGGAACTGGTGAAGATGATCTTGCCGAGTGCGCAGGAGACATCGCGCATGCCGCGCCGGGTGTATTCGCGCGCGGCTTCGCGGGCGACGAGGAACGCGCCGGTGAGGTTGACGCCGATCACCTGGTTCCACTGTTCGAGGGTCATCTCGGTCAGCCGCGAGTCGCGCTGGATGCCCGCGTTCGAACACACGATGTCGAGGGTGCCGAATTGCTTGACGGCCTGCGCGAACATCGCCTGCACCTGATCTTCCTTGCTGACGTCGGCCTCGATCACAACGGCCTTGCCGACGCCCTGCTTGTTGATGTCATCGCAGATCCCCTGCGCGGATTCCGGATGCACCACGTAGTTGACCACCACGTTGGCGCCGGCGGCGGCCAGTTCGCGCGCGATGCCTTCGCCGATGCCGGAGTTGGCGCCGGTGACCAGCGCATTCTGGCCGACCAGCAGTTTGGGCGTCGCAAGATTCGGGGCTTGAGGGGTCATGCTGTTTTCTCCTTGCTTGAGTCAGGTCTGTTGGCATCGAGCCAGCCGCCGCGGAAGCCGGCGCGTTCGAGGCCGAGCCGGATCGGGGCGCAGTCGCGCATCAGATCCCAGATCATGCGGCTGCGATGGTTCTCGATCATCAGCACGATCGGGCCCTGGTGCAGCGCGAAATGCCACGGCGATACCCACGCGCGCACCTGCTTGTCGTCCACCACCGTGCAGGTGACGCCCGCGGTTTCGGTTTCGGGCCACGACAGATTGAACGAGGCGTGGAAGCCGTAGCCCTGCGGGCTGTGGCCGATCAGGGCCTCGAGGTGGCGGATTTCGTCCAGTACGATCCGGGGCGCGAATGGCAAGGACGCGATCGCCGACCACGGCGAAATGGTGCCGTCGTCGGGTCCGAACGGGGCCCCGCGTGCGGTGTAGTCGAAGAACTGCCGCAGGCGGCCGCGGAATTTCGCCATCACGTTGCCGGGACCGTCGGTGGCCGAAAACCCCCAGCAGTTTTTCTCGTAGCCGACGAACTTGCGTGGGTTGCGGCGCGCGTATTCGCGCTGGATTTCGGTGGCGACCCGGCTGTTCTCGAAGTAGTCGGTATGTTTCGCGGCCATGGACGGATCCTGGATGCCGCGCGTGTCGATCCAGATGTGCGAAAACTGGTGGATGAACAACGGCCCCGCATAGAGCACGTCGTGTCCGTACAGGCGCCGCCACTTGAAGGTGGATGTCCATGCCTTGTATGCATCCGGCGTCACTGAATGCTCCGGTGCCCCCAGGGCCAGCACGTACAGGATCATCGCCTCGTTGTAGCCGAGCCAATGGTTGACCAGGAAACCCGATTCCGGTTTCCAGCCCAACACGATCGAGTCCTGGTCGTTTTGCGCCCAACGCCAGTCCACCCGCGCGTAGACCGAATGCGCGCGCTCGCGCACTTCGCGTTCGTCGGCGCCGTCACCCGAAAAATACTGCGCTGCGGTCAACATTCCGGCCACCAGCAGCGTGGTGTCGATGGTGGACAGTTCGCAGCGCCAGGCGCGGGTGGCGGTTGCCGGGTCGAGGAAGTGGTAGAAGAAGCCCTTGTAGCCGACGCCGCGCTTGTCGCCGGACTGGTCCGCGTGGTCGAAGAAGCGCAGCGCCGCCAGCGTCAACGCGAGTGCCTGCGCGCGCGGCAGCCAGCCGCGCTCGACCGCGGCGGGGTAGCACGACAACGCGAAGCCGACCGCCGCGATGCTGACCGGCTGGGTCGGGCGTGTGGAATCGAGCACCAGCCCGTTGTCGGGGTTGACGTGGCGCTCGAAAAAGCGGAACGCCTTGCACTCGAGGTCGTCGAGGATCGCCTGATCGCTGTCGCTGCTGCGGTGGATGTTGCGCTGGTCGCTACGCCTTGCCGACGCGGATTGAAGACGAGCCGGTGCCATGGACGTCACGGGGCCAGTTCGACGCGTGTCACGGCGATGCCGTGCGGCGGCAGATTCACGCTGATGTCGAAACCCTCGCCGTTGGCCTGGACCGCGACGGCTTCCGGTTCGAGCTGCGAGGCTTCGTCCAGTTCGGCGACCTGTCTGGCGTCGAGCGAATCGGGTGATCCCATGTCCAGCCACGCCTGCCGGCTGTTGCAGTGCCCCTCGTCGATGCATTGCACGTCGGCACTTTTTGCGTTGCGCGAGCTCTTGACGTGCCAGGTGACGGCGGCGGACGCGATGGCGTGGCGCGGGAACGCGTGATTGGTCAACAGCAGGTCCACGTGGGTATTGTCCCGACGCACGGCCCACGCGTCCACGGTCGGATGCGAGCCTGCCACCGCCAGCCGCTGGTTGCCCAGGCCGTGCAGCAGTTGCATTGCACGGTAGCTGGGCTTGGCGATGCCGTGGATGGTTTGCAGGCCGAAGCTGCCATGGAAGGGCTTCGAGGAAAAATAGTTTTCCTCGAAGATGTCGCTGAAGGTCCACCAGCTGTAGCAATGCACCAGTTCGGCCACGTCCAGCATGTTCTTGAACAGGAACGCGGCGGCGTAAGGCTCGTCATGGAATTCGAAGAACGGGTTGGACGACGAGTTCCACTCGGTGTAGCAGAGCTTTCTGTCGCCGACGGTCTGGCGCATCGCCTGTACGCGCCTGACCAGCACGTCGCGGGATGCGTCCGACAGCTGGGTTTCGGTGTCGTCGCCGGGCTTGCCCAGCGCATCGGTGGGATAGTGGTGGGTCGACACGAAATCCACCGGCAGCTTGCCGGTTTCCGCAAACTGCAGGAACTCGGGTATCCATGCGTCGTCGGCGGTGGCCGGGCCACCTACACGGATTTGCGCATCCACGCCCTTGATGGCGTTCGCCGTGTACTGGTACAGCTTGAAATAATCGGCCTGCTTGCCTTTCCAGAACGCATCGAGGTTGGGTTCGTTCCATACCTCGAAATACCAGC
>JBOHYV010000335.1:0-3415 GCA_050738135.1 Rhodanobacteraceae bacterium
CGATGGGTACATCGGATACCTTCACGCGCACGGCGCTTCGATCATGGCCGGGGCGTTGCGGCAACGCAGGCTTGGGATGCTGGGGGTGACGTTACGGCGGGCAGGCGATGGCATGTTCGGGCTTTGGCGAACTGGCGGGAATCGAGGGAACGGCGCCAGTGCACCCTGAGTCTAACCAATCCGAACCGCAACCTGTACCCGTTGCGCCGAACCTCTTGCCAAGCTGCGCGGAGTGGCGCATCTTTGCACCAGGGATGCTCTACCCCATTCCGCGCAGGTGGCATGATGTCCAGAAGGTTCGCAGGTGGTGGTGCGTGGCGCGGTGCAGACTGGCTGTCTGGACAAGCCGCGCGGCGCCGCATGCGGGCCTTCTGGACATCACCCCTCGTTTTGAGTCGTAAAGTGGGGCCGGGCTGTCTGCCCGCAGCTCATCGTTGCGTCGGCTCGACAGACGGCCAGTCTGCCTTCGCCGTCGCGACTCGATCTGCAGACAGACAGCACCGGTGACACCTGTGCGGAACGGGGCAGAACATCCCTTTAGGTCCACTGCCAAGAGGAGCCAAACGTGAAAGGCGTCGAGAAAAAGAAGGAAGGCAAGAAGCAACCCCAGAAATCGCTGAAGGAGAAGCGTGCCGAGAAGCACGCCAAGAAGGCCGAGCATTCCCGAGTTTTGCCTGCGCCATGACACACGCCGCGTCGGATCACGCGATCCGGCCGGCGTGGGTGTAGACGTTCATCGACTCGTCGCGCGCGAACGCGATCAGTGTGATGCCGGCCGCGTCGGCGGCCTCGATCGCCAGTGATGTCGGCGCCGATATGGCCGCGATCACGGCGATGCCTGCATGCGCGGCCTTGTGTACCATTTCCCATGACGCGCGCGAGGTGATGGCGAGGAAGCCCCGCGACGACCGCATCCGCAACGCGTCACGGGTTTGCACGGTTGCGGCCAGCGCGCCGACCAGCTTGTCCAGCGCATTGTGGCGACCCACGTCTTCGCGCACGAGCGCGCAACCATCCTGCGCGATGAACGCAGCTGCGTGGGCGCCGCCGGTCACGGCGTTGAGGCGCTGGGCCAGGGCCAGGGCGCGCATGCCGGCCGCGATGCCCGCGCGCTCCAGCCGCAAACCGGACGTGACGGTGGGTACGGGACGCACCGCTTCTTCGAGTGATTCGACGCCGCACAACCCGCAACCGCTGCGTCCGGAAAGGCTGCGTTTGCGCTGCTGCAGGGCTTCGAAGCGTGCGCCCGGAATCAGCCCTTGCAGGGTGACGCCGCGCTCCGTCCTCAGCACATCCACCAATTCGAAGTCGGCTGGGCTTTCGACGATGCCTTCGGCCAGCGCGAACCCGAGCGCGAAATCTTCGAGGTCGCACGGCGTCGCCATCATCACCGCGAACGGCACGCCGTTGTAGACCAGCGCGATCGGTGCCTCGGCGATGACCTTGTCGGCGCGGCGTTCGCGGCCTTTCTGGTCCACGCGCAGCACGGGCAGATCGCGGAATCCATCGCGCATGTCGATCGCAGGGCGGGAAGGTGCGGTGGCCATGCGACTACTCTATTGTTTTCGACTCCGCGGTGCCCAGTATCGCCGCCGGTGGCTTGGTCGCGGGGCGGCGCGTCAGCAGGGGATGCACGAACACGGCGCCCAGGATGACGGCAACGCCGAGATAGAACCACGCATCGAGCTGGTGTTGTTCGTCCAGCAGGATCACTGCCAGCACGATGGCATACACGGGTTCCAGGTTGGTCGTCAGTTGCACCGTATAGGCCGTGAGTTTGCGCAGCACCGCCAGCGCCAGCGCGAATGGCAGCAGGGTGCAGGCCAGCGCCAGCGCCAGCAGCAGCAGGCTGTCGTGCAGGTCCGGCAGCACGAACGTGCCTTCGGCGTGCCACACCGCCGTGACCAGGGTAAGAAACAGCGTGCCGGCGCCGAGTTCGAGGCAGGTCACCGTCAGCGCGCCGGCGCGCTCGGCCATCACGCGTTTGTTGAGCGCGCCGAAGGTCGCGCAAAAGACCGCCGACAGCACCCCGATTGCAACCCCGAGGCGCATGTCGGCGGGTACGCCGCCGACCACCAGCGCGACGCCGGGCACCACCGCTGCGCCCAGCAGCAATTCGCGCGGCTGGAACTTGCGTTTGACCACCAGCGGCTCGATCACGGAAAGAAATACCGGCGCCAACGCGATGCAGGTGGCGGCGACCGAAGCGTTGGCAAGCTTCACTGCCGAATAGAACGTCAGCCAATGCAGTGATACCAACACCCCGATGCCGGCATAGGCCGCAAAACGCCGGCCCGACATCGTGCGCAACTCTCGCCACACCCGGGGCACCAGCAACAGCGCCAGGGTGACCAGCAACATGCGCCACCACACCAGTTGCAGCGCGGTGAGCGTGATCAGCTTGCCGAGGATGGCGGTGAAACCCCACAGCACCACGCAGAAATGCAGCTGCCAATGCGCGCGCGAGGTGGGTGACATGGAGGCGGGGCCAAGAAAAGGCCGCGTGTTCTGCGCGGCCTTCGCATTCTGGCACATCCGGCCACGGTCACACGTCTTTCAGCGCGTCCTCGCCCGCCCAGTGCTGGTTGAGGTGCTCGACCACGCTCGGACCGCGCAGCCGGAAGCTGTGCGCCAGCCACATGATCAGCGCGGAGAAGACTGCAAGCACGGCCACCCCCGAGGCCAGCCCGAGCACGCCGAGGTTGCCCGCGTGCGCGGAAAGGTCGGGGTAGCGGCCCAGCCAGCATATGACGGTGAGTCCACCCAGCCACGGCAACACCCAGAAGCCGGAGCGAAAGTCGAGATCGGGCGTGCGCTTGCCCCAACCGCTCTCATGGATCGCGAACAGGACGTAGCCCAGCAGCACGGTCGCCATCAGTTTCCACACGGTGTCCCAGCCCGACCAGAACACGATCAGGTTGGACGAAAGAAACGCGAGGTAGGGGATGATCCATCCCCCGCCCAGCCGGAACGGGCGCTTGAAGTCGGGCAATTCGCGGCGCAATGCCATCATCGTCACCGGCCCGGAGCCGACCGACAATACCGTTGCCGAGGTCGCGAAGCCGACGAACGCCTGCCAACCCGGAAACGGCAGGAAGAAGATGATGCCCACGAAGAAACTCAGGATCACGCCGACCCACGGCACCCCGCGTTGGTTGACCTTCGCGAGTCCGTGCGGCGCATTGCCGTTGCGGCCCATCGCGTAGGAAAGCCGCGCGGTGGTGGTGGTGTAGATCAGGCCCGTGTCGAACGGCGAGACGAAGGCGTCGATGTACAGGAGGATCGCGAGCCAGACCATCCCGAGCGTCGTTGCCAGCGCAGCCAGCGGCCCGAATGCCAGCGAGCGGTCAGCCAGCCCGCCCGCGAAAGTCGTGCCGATGTTTGCCCAGCCGTGGGCCAGGGCCGAATCGGGCAG
>JBOHYV010000336.1:0-3414 GCA_050738135.1 Rhodanobacteraceae bacterium
CGCGTGCAACGCAGGTCGCGTACGGGATGGAAGTGAAACTGACCATGCGGTAGCGCGACATGAAATGACCAGGCGCGCGTTCGGTCAGCGTCGCGGCGAGTTCGCGTTTCAGCAGGTAGTGCGGATCGGCGACGCCGTCGCGCATCTCGATGTAGTTGGCCAGTGACATCGCGGCGATGGCATCGGTGTTGGGCTTGCGCCGGGTCTGGAACTCCGCGAACGCCGCGGCAGGACTGCCGGACAACGCGGTCAGCAACGCGGCCAGTTCCGCGGCATCCTCGAAGCCTGCGTTCATGCCCTGGCCGTGGAAGGGCACGATCGCGTGCGCGGCATCGCCCAGCAGCACGGCACGATCGTCGAGGCGCCAGCGATCGAGGTACAGCGTCGCCAATTGGCCGATCGGGTGCGCGTTCCAGTCCGCATCGAAGCCCGGCATCAGTGCCAGCGCGTCGGGGAATTGCCGCTCGAAAAATTGGCGCGCCGTGGCGACATCGGGCAGCGTGGCGAAACTCGGGAAGGCGCCTGTGGTCGGCAGGAACAGCGTGACCGTGAAATCGCCTTCGGTGTTGGGCAGCGCTATGCACATGAAACGCCCGCGCGGCCAGATATGCAGCGCGTGGGCTTCGAGCGCGAAGCGTGGAGAAAAATCCTGACCGGTGGGCGTGTCCTGATTTTTTTCGTGTTGAAGATGGATTGCGGCTGGAATCTCCAATTCCCTGTAACCGTGCCCGAGCGGTTCGATGCGTTCGCCGAGCTGGGTGGCCTGCGACATCGCGACGCGCAATGCGGAGCCCGCGCCGTCGCAGCCCAGAAGCAGGCCGGCTTGATGCGTGCGCGTCGAGCCATCGGAGCTTGCCAGCGTGATGGTGCCGTTTTCGAAGTCGGCTCCCGCGAGCGCCGCGTCGAAATGGAGCCGTGCGCCCGCGCGCTCGGCGGCGTCCAGCAACAGGATGTTCAGGCCCCCGCGTGAAACCGAGCGGATCACTTCGGAGTCGTCGAGCCCGTAGCGCTGCAGGTTGGTCGCACCGTCCAGCGCGTGGACCATGCGCCCGCGCATCATCACGGAGCGCCCAAGCACGGCATCCGCGAGCCTGGCCTTGCGCAGTGCGACGAGGCCACGTTCGGCCAGCGCGAGGTTGATCGAGCGTCCGCCCCGAACGCCGCGCACGCGCGGGTCGGAACGGCGCTCAAACACTTCGACCGCGAAGCCGCGTTGCGCCAGCAGCGTCGCCAGCAATGCGCCGACCAGGCCGGCGCCGATGACGGTGACGGGCGGAAGTGCGCGCGCGCTCATGTGGCCTGGTTGCACCAATTTTTCACTGCATCGGCATAACGCAGGCAGTCGGCGAAGGTGTTGTAGAACGGGGCGGGCGCAATTCGCATCACGTCGGGTTCGCGCCAGTCACTGACGATGCCGTGCGTGACCAGATGCCCGAACAATGATCGACCGGCCTCGCGACCCGCGCGCACCCGCACCGATAGCTGCGCGCCGCGGCGCGGTTCCGCGGGCGTCAGGATTTCCAGCGTGTCGGCGAGCTGCGATTCGATCAGCCACGCGAGATAACCGGTGAGTCGACGCGACTTGTCGCGCAAGGCACGCATGCCGGCTCGCCGGAACAACTCCAGCGATACGCGCAGGGGCGCCAACGCGAGGATCGGCGGGTTCGACAACTGCCAGCCTTCCGCACCCGGCGCGGGGTCGAATTCAGGCCGCATCTGGAAACGCGTGGCTTCGTTGCGGCCCCACCAGCCTTCGAATCGCGGCAGGGCTTCGCGCGCGTGCCGCGCATGCACGAACGCGCCCGCCACCGCGCCCGGCCCTGCGTTCAGATACTTGTAGGAACACCATGCGGCGAAATCGCATTGGCTGTCGTGCAGGTCAAGGTCGACGTTGCCGGCTGCGTGCGCGCAATCGAAACCGACCATGCAGCCTTGCGCATGGGCCGCCTTCGTGATCGCCGGCAGATCGAAGGCTTGCCCGGTGAGATATTGCACCCCCGGCAGCAGCACCAGCGCGATGCGCCTGCCGTGTTCGCCGAGTGCGCGCTCGATCGAGGCCGTCGAAAGCGTGCCGCCGGCTTCGTCGGCATCGAGTTCGATCAATGCCTCGGCCGGAGCGTAGCCGTGGAACCGGATTTGTGAAGCGGCAAGATCGCGATCGGAGGGAAACGCGTGGCGCTCGATCAGGATCGCATGGCGCTCCGACGTCGGACGATAGAAACTCACCAGCAGCAGGTGCAGGTTCACCGTCAGCGCATTCATCGCGACCACTTCAACGGGTTCGGCGCCGACCACTTCGGCCAGTCCATCGCGCACTTCCGTGTGATACGGCAACCACGGATGGCGGGCATGCAGATGACCGTCCACGCCCAGGCGCGCCCAGTCATCCAACTCGTCGATCAACGCCTGCCGGGCGGCGCGAGGCTGCAAGCCCAGCGAATTGCCGACGAGGTAGGTTTGCTCGCCGCCCGCACGCGGGGGGATCAGGAATTCGCTGCGCAACCCACGCAGCGGATCACCCTCGTCCTGCGCCCGTGCCCAGTCGCGGTCCGCGCGAAATTCGTGGTTTGAAATCATCAAGGGACCCTTTGGCGTGTTCCGTCAGCGTGATGCTCTGCTTCAAAACCCCTCTCCCCTCGGGAGAGGCGGCCGTAGGCCGAGCGCGTAGCGCCGCTCCCCGTAGGGGCCGGTGAGGGCCCGGTGCGTGCGCAATGGATCAAGAAGAACGATCGTTTCAAGCGCGAGCCCGCACCCTCATCCGGCGCTTTGCGCCACCGCGGAGCTCTTGGCCGTCGATGGCGGTTCTCCCGGAGGGAGAAGGGAATAGTTCGTGGCTACGGATTGTGCTCGACGGCGGTGATGATCGCCTTGCAACCCGCGTCGAAGGTCGCGCGCCAATCCGCGGGCGCCTTGGCCGGACGGATGCAGCGGACCTGGATCGCGAGATCGGAGCGGTACGCGTATACCTCGCTGTAGGCATTCTTTTCATGGTTTTCGGTTGCGGTGTAACGCAGGCTGGAGTTGTTGCCCGGGGTGTTGGTGGCGGCGTAGCCCGGCAGTTTGCGTGCCCGCTCGGTACCGCCGTGGAGAAATTCCTGGAAGCCTTGCACGCCATCGACCTTTTCGACCGTGACGGTGATGCGCGCGAGCGCACTGGCGTCGCCGGAGTCTTTCACCTGCAACGCAATGAACTGGCGCCGACCTTCAGGTTTTTCCATCAACATCGGCCACGCGTCGGGCGCGGAAAACGTCACCGCGCCATTCGCCAGCGAATAGTCAGCCGCCAAGGCAGCGGGTGCGGACATCAGCGCACAAGTGCCGAGCAGTACCAGCATTGTTGAACGATTGCGATTCATGGAACCTCCATTCGACGCCCCCGACCTTGCCGCTCCGATATTCCCGGTTTCCGGCGCC